>PWQI01000302.1 GCA_003556805.1 Trueperaceae bacterium
CGACCGTAGATGTCCTCGAACACCTGGTCGGTGGCTTCGTCTGCCGTGCCGTCGAAGACGATCAGGCCGTCGCGCATCCCGACGATGCGGTCGGCGTACTCACGCGCCATGTCGATGAAGTGCAGGTTGACGATCGTGGTGATCCCGTCCTCGCGCGCGATGCGCTTCAGGTCGCGCATGACCGCGTGCGACGTGGGCGGGTCGAGGCTGGCGACGGGCTCGTCGGCGAGCATCACCGACGGTCGCTGCGCGAGCGCGCGGGCGATCCCGACGCGCTGTTGCTGCCCCCCCGAGAGGGCGTCGGCGCGCGCGAAGGCCTTCTCGGGGATGCCGACGCGCCTGAGGCACTCGTGCGCGAACGCAACATCGGTCTTCGGGAACAACCCGAGCACGCCGCGCAGCGGTTGCACGGCGCCGAGGCGACCGGCGAGCACGTTCCGAAGCACCGACGAGCGCTTCACGAGGTTGAAGGTCTGGAAGATCATCCCGATGTCGGAGCGGAGCCGCCGCAGTTCGCCACCGCGAGCGCGGGTGACCGAGCGGTCCCCGATGCGGACGTCACCCGCGCTCGGCACGACCAGGCTGTTGACCGTGCGGATCAGCGTGGACTTCCCCGCGCCCGAGAGCCCGACGACCACCACGAACTGGCCTTGCGGGATCTCGAGGTCGACACCTTTGAGGGCCTTCAAGCCGCCCGGGTAGGTGACCTCGACGTTCGAGAAGGTGATGTGGGACACGACCGAGTCTACACGAAACCTCCCCGCCGGCACAGGGCCAGCGGGGAGGCGATGTTGCAAGGAACGCGTGTCTGTGACGCGCTACGCGCTCAGCGTGCGAAGGTCGCCGAGACGTCGCGCACGATGTCGTACGCCGAGGCGTCGATGCGAGCGAACTCGGTGACGTTGAAGAGCGCCTGGGTCAGGGCCTGGCCCTCTTCGGTCGCGGCGAGATCGATCATCGCCTGCGTGATCTGCTCGACGAGTTCCGGATCGAGGCCGCTGCGGACGACGGCGCCGTCGTTCGGGATGTCGTCGCTGAAGCCGAGGATGCACACGACGTCCTTGACGTCGGGGAAGTCCGCCTCGATGGTCTCGCGGCCATCGGAACCGGGCGAGCCGCCGAACGTGACCGCAACGTCGACGTCACCGAGGTAGACGGCGAGCGCGGCGGCGTCGTGCGAGCCGGCGAAGATCGAGGTCATCTCGGTGTCGGGGTCGATCCCGTGGGTCTCCTTGAGGGTGACGAACGGGAACTGGTAACCGGAGGCCGAGCCGGGGTCCACGAACGCGATCGTGCCGCCGCGGAGCTGCTCGAACTCGGTGATGCCGCTGTCGCAGCGCACGTTGAACTGGGCGCGGTACGTCGTGCTGCCGCGGCGCACCGACGCCAGGATGACCTCGGCGCCGTGCACGTCCATCGCTTGTACGAGGGCGGCCGGCCCGAAGAGGCCGATGTCGACGCGACCGGTGCCGACGGCCTCGACCAGGCCGACGAAGTTGGTGGACACGAAGGTGTCGACCGGGATCAGCAGCGCCTGCGAGAGCAGGTCGGCGATCGGCCCGAGGCTGTCGACGATCACGTCGGCCTCGCGGCTCGGGACCATGCCGAGGACGAGGCGGTCGGGGATCTCGCCTTGCGCCTGGCTGGTGCCGAACAGGCCGGCGATCAGGAGCGTGGCGCCGAGCATGACGAACAGTCGCTTCATGGGTCTCCTCCTGAGGCTGGGCGCCCCTGGGCGTCTCGCCCGAACCGCCGAGCCGATGCGTGGCGGGAGCTCCCCCCGCCGGGCACGGTCACGGTATCACGGTGTACGTCAGGGCTTCATGACCGCCCCTTGAGGGGCTCTTCACGCACCAGTTCGGCTCGTCCTGGACGCGCCTTCGTGCATTGCGTCGGGACCTCTCGGCGGCACCGAGCGCGGCGCTCGAAGCGGCGCCGGTGGCGCGCGGCGCTCGTGGCCCAACCGCGACCCGGGGCACGCGTCCGGGCCTCGCGGTCGGTGCTAAGGTGAAGGCGGTTTCCGGACCACAAAACCAGCGTGTGGAGGCTTGGGATGAAGCGTCGCGAGTTCCTCAAGAAGGCAGGCGTGGTGGCCGCTAGCGCAGCGCTGTCGCCGCTCATGTTCGCGAAGGCGCAGGCGGGGCGTTTCCGTTTCGAGATGGTCACGTCGTGGCCGACCTCGCTCGACACGCTCTACGGCACGGCCACGTTGGCGGCCGGGATGATCGAGTCGGTCACCGACGGCGACGTCAGCATCGAGGTCTACCCGGCTGGGGCGCAGGTCGGCGCGCTCGAGGTCTACGACGCCGTGTCGTCCGGGGCGTTCGACTTCGGCCACACCGCCTCGTACTACTACGTCGGCAAGGACCAGACGCACGGCTTCTTCACCTCGGTGCCGTTCGGGCTCAACGCCCAGCAGACCAACGCCTGGTTCTACGACGGCAACGGCGTGGCGTTGTGGAACGAGCTCAACGCCCGCGACGGGCTCATCGCCTTCCCCGCCGGCAACACCGGCGTACAGATGGGCGGCTGGTTCAACCGCGAGATCAACACGCCCGACGACATCATCGGCTTGACCATGCGCATCCCGGCGCTCGGCGGTCAGGTCTTCAGCCGAGCCGGCGGGAACGCCCAGAACATCCCAGCGGGTGAGCTCTTCCTGGCGCTCGAACGCGGCACGGTCGACGCCGCCGAGTGGGTGGGGCCGTACGACGACGAGATCCTCGGCCTGCACCGGGCGGCCCGCTACTACTACGGCCCGGCCTGGCAGGAGCCGGGACCGGCGCTGGGGCTCTACGTCAACCTCGCTACCTTCGAAGGGCTCCCGAACGACGTCCAGCAGGCCATCGAGGTCGCGGCCAAGGCGGCCAACGTCGACATGTTGTCGAAGTACGAGGCTCGCAACGGCGCGGCGCTCGAGCGGCTGATCGCCGGCGGCACCCAGGTCCGCACCTTCCCGCTCGGGGGGATGCAGCACTTCGAGGCGGCCATGAACGAACTGCACGAGGTCCATCGGGCCGCCAACCCCTTCTACACCCGCGTCCACGACGACTACGAAGCCTTCGCGGCGACGGTGCGGGGCTGGGGCGCGTACAGCGAGTACCCGATTCTCGATTACGTCCACGGCGACCGCGGCTGACGCTCGGCCACCACGGTTGCGCGCGCAGCGCGCACCGGGTACGACGCGAACGCCCCCGGCCGATGGCCGGGGGCGTCGACGTGGACGAACGTGTCGCGCGCAGTCGCGGGACGCTCGCGGCGCCGGCGGCTCAGCGCGCGGCGCGCGCGAGTTCCGGCAGCCAGGTGACGAGCCGTGGGAAGAGCGCGATCACCACCACCATCAGCAGTTGGATGGCGATGAACGGCACAACGCCGCGGTAGATGTGATGGGTCTTGATCGACGGTGGGCTGACACCCTTGAGGTAGAACAGCGCGAACCCGAAGGGTGGCGTCAGGAACGAGGCCTGCAGGTTCATGGCGATCAGCACGCCGAACCACACCATCAACTCCGGACCGAAGAACAGGAGCGCGATCGGCGCGAGCAGCGGCACGACGATGAAGGTGATCTCGATGAAGTCGATGAAGAAGCCGAGGAAGAAGATCACCAGCATCGCTACCACCACGAAGCCGGTGGCGCCGCCGGGGAGACCCGTCAGGAAGCCCTGCACCACGCGCTCCCCGTGCAGCGCCGTGAAGACCATTCCGAACGCGGTAGCTCCGACCAGGATGATGAACACCATCGAGGTCAGGCGCACGGTCTGGTCCATGGTGGCCGTGAGGTTCCGCAGCGTCAGGCGACGGTTGACGAGCGCCAGCGCCATCGCGCCGACGGCTCCCATGGCGCCGGCCTCGGTCGGCGTGGCGATGCCGAAGAAGATGGTGCCCAGCACCAGGAAGATCAGCACCAGCGGTGGTACGAGGTTCTTCGCCACCTGGGCCAGCAGGCGCCAGCCGTGGAGCGTGCGTGCCTCGGGCGGGAGTGCCGGCGCCTCGAGCGGACGCGTCACCGCCTTGAAGACCACCCACAGCATGAACGCCCCCGCGAGCAGCAGGCCGGGCAGCAGCGCGCCGAGGAAGAGGTCTCCCACCGAGACGCCGATCTGGTCACCCAGGATCACCAGGACGATCGACGGCGGGATGATCTGGCCCAACGTTCCCGACGAGGCGATCACGCCCGTGGCGAGCGGTTTGGCGTACTTGTACTTCAGCATCACCGGCAGCGCCAACACCCCCATGGTGACGACGGACGCGCCGACCACGCCGGTCGAGGCCGCAAGTAGGGCCCCGACGGCGACCACCGAGATGGCCAGGCCGCCGCGGAGCCGCCCGAAGAGCATCCCCATGGTCTCGAGGAGATCCTCGGCGAGCCCGCTCTTCTCCAGCATCACCCCCATGAACACGAAGAACGGCACGGCCACGAGCGTGAAGTTGTCCATGATGGTGCCGAAGATCCGTTGCGGCAGGATGTTCAGGCGCGCGACGCGGAACTCGGGATCCCACGGCAGGGGGATGCCGAGCATGGACGGCAGGAGGTCGGAGCCGAGCAGCGTGAACAGGAACGCTACCCCGCCGAGGCTGAACGCGACGGGGAAGCCGAGCAGCAGGAGGCCGATGGCGGCGCCGAACATCGCCATGCCGAGCATCAGCGGGTCGTCCTGCTCGGTGACGGCGCCGTCGGCGGCACCCCGGCCGGGAGCGCCGACACGTCGGCGTCGTCGGGTTCCTCAGGTGCGTCGTGTGGACTCCCCGAGCCCGCGACGCCGCGTAGGAAGGCGGCGTGCTTGATGACCTGCGAGACGCCCTGCACGATGAGGAGCGCGAACGCCACGATGATCAGCGTCTTGATCGGATACCGCGCCAGCCCGCCGGGGTTGGGGCTCATCTCGAGCTGCGCCCACGAGCGCGCCACGTAGGTGTTCCCGAAGTAGATGCCCATCCAGGCGAACGGGAACAGGAACACGACGGTCCCGACGATGTCGATCCAGGCGCGCGTGCGCCGCCGCAAGCGGGAGTAGAGGATGTCGACGCGCACGTGAGCGTCGATCTGCAGGACGTAGGCCGCGCCGAGCAGGAAGATGGCGCTGTACAGCAGCGTCTGCAACTCCAGGAAGGTGTTGTTGGAGAGAGCCGCGGCGACGTCGTCACCGAAGGCGCGTCTGATCTGCTGGTAGCCGTAACGGGCGACCACGTTCTGCACGCCGACCAACACGAGGAGCAAGGACGCCCACCAGGTCAGCTTCCCGATCAGGGTGGTCGTCGCATCGATCCCCCTGGCGATCGCGAGCAGGAACGTCACGTGGCCTCCACGCGCTCCGACGTCGGGCAGAGCCGCCCCCCGTCACCGTGGGGCTCATCTCAAGGTGCTGGCGGCACGATACCGCGCGCCCATGATGCGGTCAACGAACGTCACAGAGGGCCGCCGCGGCGTTCGACCGCAACCGCGGCGGGCGGCTCAGCGGCGCAGGTAGCGCTCGACGTCGCGGAGGTGGCCCTCGAAGTCGAGGTTGGGCCGGAACACCGGTCCGTCGTCGTCGCGTCCGTGTAGGAAGTAGAACCAGTCGCGGCCCTGGGCGTCGCTGCGCTCGGGTGCGAGCACGGCGTCGAGCGCGGCGCGCCCCGGGTTCCCGATCGGTCCGGCCGGCAGTCCCGTGCGTGTGTAGGTGTTCCAGGGGTGGTCGACGTCGAAGTCGCCGCCCGGGAAGTCGAGCTCGGGGAGGTCCTTGCCGAGGCCGTAGGCGACGGTGGGATCGGACTGGAGCGGCATCCCGATATCGAGTCGGTTGCGGAACACGCCGGCGATGATCGGCATCTCCGCGTCGTTCGCTGCCTCCGCCTGGACCATCGAAGCGAGCGTGACCCAGGCGTGGAGGTCGAGCCCTTCGTCTGCCATGCGGGTGAGGGTGGCGTCGTCGAGTTCCTGCTCGAAACGGCCGAGGAAGCGCGTCGCGATGGCGTCGAGGTCGTCGTGCACCGGCACGTCGTAGGAGGCCGGGAAGAGGTAGCCCTCGAGGCCGTCGACGGCCTCGACCCCGTCGCCGGCGAACGCCAGCGTGGTGGCCTCGCTGAGCCGGGCCAGCGCCGCCCCCGCGGGGGCGAGCCCGGCGGACTCGAGCCGCGTCGCCACGTCGACGAGTCGCGAACCCTCCGGCAGCACCAACCGCACCGTGCGCGGGCGGCCACCGCGGCGCAGGACGCTGGCGACCTCGCGCGCTCCCATCGCCGGGTGCATGTCGTAGAGGCCCTCGCCGACGCGTCGGTCGAGTCCCTCGAGGCGCAGCAGCACGAGGAACGTGCGCGGGTCGCGCACGAGGCCCTCGGCGTGGAGGTCGCGAGCGACTTGCCCGACGCCTGTGCCGCGGAAGATCTCGAACTCGACCAGGGTCGTGTCGTCGCTCGGCGCACCCCAGCTCCACAGCACGTAGCCGGGACCCGCGGCGAGGAGGCCCAGCACGGCGAGCGCGATCAGCGCACCGCGGCGCGCGGTGCCGGAGCGCACCGAGCCGGCGCGCATCACGATGCGCCGCCCGAAGCGTCAGAACCGCCCGAAGCGTGCGAAGCGTCCGAGCCGTCGGGATCGTCCGGGCCGTTCGAGTCGTCCGGGTCGCGTCGACCGCGGCCGGAGTCGGCCGCCTCGCTGGGCTCCGCCGCGCCACGCTGCGTGGCGAGCCAGGTCTCGAGGATCAG
>PWQI01000185.1 GCA_003556805.1 Trueperaceae bacterium
CGCGCCGTGCGTGTGACCGCGCCGATCCCCATGGTCTTCACCGAGACGCCCAGCGTGGCGACGGCCGACATCCAACCGAAGATCCGAGTCGTGTCGGTCGCCGGCGGCGCCACCGAGGTGACGGTCGTGCTGTTCCGAACCGGGGCCTTCGCGGGGACGTTTGAACTCGCCATCGGCGAACGGCTGACGGCGACGCCGACCGGGGGCGACACCGTGGCGTTGCGACCCGGGGTCGACGCCTCGGTGGTCACCGAGCCGGATGCGTACACGGCGACGCTGCCGCCGCTGGCGCCCGGCACGGAGCTGGTGATCGCGCTCGAGCGGCCAGGCGACGACGCGGCGCCGCGCACCACGGTGCGCATCCCCGACGAGATCGTCGTGAGCGAGCCGGTTGCGGGCACCACGTTGTCGTTCGGGGAGTCGTTCACCGTGCGCTGGCAGTCGCTCGCGAGCGGCCAGGTCGAGCTGCGCTACGACCTGCAGAGGTGCGACGCGCTCGACGCCGAGGCGTTCGAGGACGCTCGCGTGGTCCGCGCGCGGCCGTTGCCGCTGCGCGACGGCGACGCCGAGAGCACGTCCATCACCTTCCCCCGCCCCGAAGAGGCCGAGCGTTGCGAGGCCGACCTGTTGGTGGGGCGAACGAGCACCGTGATCGAACTCGACCCCGCGTTCGGCGGGCTCGCCGGCGCCTCGCGCGCCGTGCGTGTGACCGCGCCGATCCCGCTCGCGTTCGTGCCGGCGGCGCCCTGACCAGCGCCACCGGTCGTGCTACGGTGCCGCCGTGCCGCTGCGCCTGATCGCCCTCCCGCTCGGTCCGCTGGAGACCAACTGTTACCTCGTCCTGGACGACGCTTCGGACGAGGCGGTGATCGTCGATCCCGGCGCCGACGCGGGGCGCATCCAGGCCGCCCTCGCCGCGGAAGGCGCCCGCGCGAGCGCGATCTGGCTCACGCACGCGCACTTCGACCACGTCGGCGCCATCGCCGACCTGCAGGAGGTCGAACCCCTCCCGGTGCTGCTCCACCCCGACGACCGGCAGCTCTACGAGCATGCCACCGTGCAAGCCGCCGCCTACGGTTTGATGGTGCGCTCACCAGAGGCGCCGACGTCACCGTTGGCGCATGGCCAGACGCTGAGCGTCGGGGCGCACACGGCGCGCTGCCTCCACACCCCCGGCCACGCCCCGGGCCACGTCGCGTTCTGGTTCGAGGACGCCGGCGTGGTGCTCGCCGGCGACGCGCTGTTCAAGGGGTCGATCGGCCGCACGGACATCGCCTTCGGCGATCACGACACGCTGCTGCACAGCATCCGCGAGCAGCTGCTCACGCTGCCTGACGAAACGGTCGTCTACCCCGGGCACGGCCCGGCGACGACCATCGGCGCGGAGCGCCGCAGCAACCCCTTCCTGCGCTGACGCGCCCTCGAGCGTGGTCCCGGTATCGTGCACGCATGCCGGCCGCCGCCCAGGAACCGTGGCTCGTCTCCGTCCAGGACGCGGCCACCACGCTCAGCCCCGACCGCCGTACGGTGATCGCGTTCGACCTCGAGGGGCGACCGACGAGTTGGTTCACGGGCGGCGACACCTTCAAGCGCTCCTTGGCCTCCGACGTCTACGGCCGCCGCAGCGTCGACGGCGATCGCCGGCGCTGGCGCGTCGACCAGACCGCGGCGGACGCCCTGTTCGACGACGCCATCCGTGTGGCCGGCGCTGCGCGAGAGGCCTCGCGGCGCGGCGAGCCGCTGGTCGAGCGCGCACAGGCCGAGAAACTCGCCGCGCGCCTCGAGACGATCCTCGCGTGGACGCCCGCGGCGCTCGCCGCGGAGCGCGGGCGCTTCCTCGGCGCGTACGCCCCGATCAGCATCCTCCCGCCCGACCAGTACGGCGCGGTGGTGCTGCAGGCCACCTTCGGCTGCAGCTGGAACCGCTGCACGTACTGCAGCTTCTACCAGGGGCGCCCCTTCCAGGTGCGGCCGACCGAGGCGTTCGACGCGCACGTCGATGCGGTCAGCGCGCTGCTCGGTCGAGCCGCGGCGGGGCGTCGCACGGTGTTCCTGGCGGACGGCAACGCATTGGTGCTCTCCAACGAGCGGCTGCGGCCCATCGTCGAACGCGCCGGCGCGGTCTTCCCGGGCAGGCCGCTGGCCGGTTTCGTCGACGTCTTCAGCGGCGAGCGCAAGCCCGAGGCCGCGTGGCGCGAGCTCCGGTCGTGGGGGCTCGAGCGCGTGGCGATCGGCGTCGAGACGGGCCACGACCCGCTGCTCGCGTACCTCGACAAGCCCGGCAGTGCCGACGAGGCGGCGAGCTTCGTGGCGCTGTTGAAGGGGGCGGGCCTGCGCGTGTCGGTGATCCTGATGGTCGGGGTGGGCGGTCACCGCTACGCCGAGGGGCACGTCCGAGACACGAGCGCGCTCCTGGGTCGGCTGCCGCTCGGCGACGGCGACGTGGTGTACCTGTCGCCGTTCGTGCGGCACGACGACTCGACCTACGCCGAGCGCGCCGCCGCCGATGGTCTGGTCGACCTGAGCGAGGCCGAGCGGTCCGAGCAAGACGCCGCGCTGCGGCGCGCCGCGCGCAGCGCCGTCCCGGGCGCACGCGTGGCGCGCTACCACATCGACGAGTTCGTGTACTGAGCACGGGGCGGGGCCGTGCGCGCCGCGCCGCCTAGGCGAAGACGAGCAGCGCCAAGAGGCCGCCGAGCAAGGCGTAGAGTAGCGCGACGCCGAGCGTTCGGCGCAGCACCTCGCCCTCCTTGCCGGTCAGGTTCACCGTCGCACCCGCGGCGATGATGTTGTGCGGGCAGACGATGTTGCCGACCGCAGCGCCGAAGCCCTGGGCGCCGAGGAGGGCCAGCACCGAGAGTTCGAGGCGCTCGGCGGTGGCCACTTGGAAGTCGGTGAAGAGGATGTTCGACGCGGTCGCGGAGCCGGTGACGAAGGTGCCCAGCAACCCGACGAACGGCGCGAACAGCGGCCAGGCGGCGCCGGCGGCGAGCGCGGCGGCGCTGGCGAGCGCGTCGACCATCCCGGCGTAGACCATCAAGCGCGACAGGCCGAGCATGGCGACCAGAGCCACCGTCACCGGGGCCAGCTTCAGCGCCGCCAAGCGCATGGCGCGCACGACGTCGGCGCGTGCGGCGCGTTGCCAGGCTGCGCCGACGGCGAAGCCGAGCAGCAGCATCGTGCCCGGATGGTACAGCGGTGCGAAGCTCGCGCTGAACGCGTCGGCGCTCCAGGCGATCGTGACGTTCGAGAGCGCCTCCTGGACGCTTGGCACGAGTCGCGTCACGAGCACGGCCACGACGAGCACGAGGTACGGCGCCGCCGCGCGCAGCAGCGCGGACGGGCGCATGGCGCCGCTGGAGCGCGGGCCGACGGTGGCCGCGTGGGTGGCTGGGGTGCCGGTCGCGAGGGCGTCGTCGCTCGCGTCGGTAGCGTCCGTCGCGGTCGGCACGGGTTCCGACCGCTCCGTGCCGCGCCGCTGCAGTCGCTGCGTGAGGAGCAGCGCCGCGACGAAGCCGACGGCGCCGATCAACGCGCCGCCCAGCGTCGGCAGCTCGGGGCCGACGAAGGTCGCGATCAGCGTGTGCGGCACCAGGAACAGGGCAGCCGCGAGGAGCGTCCAGCCCCATGCGCCGGCGCCGAGGCGCTGGTCGCGAGGCAGGCTGCGCGTCACCAGCAGCATCGCCACCAGCGGCATCAGCCAGCCGACCAGGCCGTGGTAGATCCCGGTCGCCGCCGCGATCTCGAGCCCCGTGAACGGCGTCACCGCCACCTGTGCCAGCACCGGCGTGCCGACGGCGCCGAACGAGACGCCCACCGCGTGCCCGACGAGTGCGATGGTGACGGCCTCCACACGGCGGAAGCCGGCCGAGACGAGGAACGGCGCCGCCAGCGCGACCGAGGTTCCGAACCCCGCGGCGCCCTCGACGAACAGCACGAAGAACCACGCCACCAGCAGTGCCACGATGCGCGGGTCGTTCGAGAGCCGACCCATCGCCAGCCGCAGCACGTCGATCGCGCCGGTGCGCAGCTGCAGCTCGTGGATGCACAGGGCGGGGAAGATGATCCACAGGATCGTGGCGGCGATGAAGAGCGCCTCGGCCAGCGCGCCGCCCGTCGCCAGGCCGACGCCGAGGTCGGGCAGGACGCGGGTGCCGTAGCCGAAGCCGAACCAGGCGATCAGCAGCGTCACCGCCAGGCCCGCCGCGCCGGCGCGCGCGGCCGACCAGCGCAGCGCGAGCATCGCGACCAAGATCACCAACAGGGGGAGCGCCGCGAGCAGCGCCTGCACCGACATGTCGTCGCCCGACTCAGGCGAGCTTGTCTGAGGTGACGCGATGCACGGTGCCCTCGCCGGTGGCGTAGGCCGTCACGTTGGCGAGCGTCGTCTCGGCGATGTTGGTGATCGCCTCGCGCGTGAAGAAGGCTTGGTGACCGGTGATCAGCACGTTCGGGAAGGTCAGGAGACGTGTGAACGCGTCGTCGGTGATCACCTGCTCCGAGAGGTCCTCGAAGAACAGGTTCTCCTCCTCCTCGTAGACGTCGAGGCCGAGGTAGCCGATGCGGCCGCTCTTGAGCCCTTCGATCACGGCGATCGTGTCGACCAGCGCGCCGCGGCTGGTGTTGATCACCATCACCCCGTCCTTCATCTGATCTATCGCCTCGGCGTTGATCAGGTGGTGCGTCTCGGGCGTGAGCGGGCAGTGCAGCGAGATCACGTCGGAGCGGGCGAGCAACTCGCGCAGGGGCACGTACTCGACGACGCGCTCGGCGTCGGCGTTCGGGTAGGGGTCGAACGCCAGCACGGTGCAGCCGAAGCCGCGCAGTTGCTCCGCGAACAGCACGCCGATGCGGCCGGTGCCCACGACGCCGACGGTCTTGCCGTGCAGGTCGAAACCGAGCATGCCCTCGATCGAGAAGTTGCCGTCGCGCACGCGGTTGTAGGCGCGGTGGATCTTGCGGTTCAGGCTGAGCACCAGCGCCAGCGCGTTCTCGGCGACCGCGTGCGGCGAGTACGCCGGCACGCGCGCGACCGTGAGGCCGAGCTCGTCGGCGACGCCCAGGTCGACGTGGTTGAAGCCGGCCGAGCGGAGAGCGATCAGCTCGGTCCCGTGTTCACGCAGGGTGCGCAGCACGCTGGCGTTCAGGCGGTCGTTGACGAACGCGCAGACCACCGGGTAGCCGGCGGCGAGCGAGGCCGTCTCTTCGACCAGGCGCGGCTCGAAGAAGGTGAGTTCGTGGCCGTGGCCGTGCTGGTCGTTCGCGCGCGAAAGGAAGTGTTGGTCGTACGTCTTGGTGCTGAACACGGCGATGCGCATCGCGGGGCCTCCTGACAGGGTCGGGTGGGCGCCGTCGCAGGCGCCGCAGCGTTCGGCGCTCGGGCGCCGACGGGCGCGCGTAGCACCGCGCGCCGATGTGAAGCATCATCGGCGCGCGGGCCCACGGGCGTCAAGGCGCTGGCGCGCGACGCGGCGCCGGGACACCGCACCCGTGCGCGGTGCCCGCGCCGGCCCTATCCTCGGTGCTGAGCACCATGACCACACCCTCAGGGCTGCCCGCTACCGTCCTACCGGGCCGACGCGGTGCCGGGGACGCGCGCGCCCGGTACCTGCGGCACTGGCGCCAGGAGATGGAGGGCGCGGCGCTCTTCGGCGGCCTCGCCGCGATCGAGCGCAACGCCCGGCGGCGGCGCGCCTACGTGCGCCTCGCCGAGGTCGAGGCGCGCCACGCCGCGCGTTTCGCGCGCGAGCTCGAGCGCGCCGGCTTGGCGCTGCCGCCCTTCGAGCCTTCGAGGCGCACGCGCACGTTGCTCACGCTGGCGCGGTGGTTCGGCACCGTCGCCGTCTTGCCGCGTATCGCGCTGCTCGAACGAGCCGACGCGCGCGGCTACCGTCTCGACGACCCCGACCTGGCGCCGTACGAGGAGGAGCGCGCCAACGCACAGTGGTTGGCCGAGTTCGCGAGCTTTGAAGCCGGCGAGGCCATGAAGCGGCTGGTCCTGCGCGGTCGCCGGTTCGTGATCGCTCTGGTCGGGGCGAGCCTGTTCGCCGCCTCGGTGCTCCTGGCGCGCAACGCGCAACTCGAGGGGCTCATGTTCGGGCTGCTGGGCGGCGTCCTGGTCGGACCCGTGACGCACTACCTGTTGGGCAAGGTGGTGGTGCCGCTGGCCGCCGGGCGGTTGTGGTGTGGGTGGGCGTGCTGGACGGCGGCGCTGCTCGACCAGTTGCCGTACCGATCGAGCCCTGGTTCGCCGGGTCAGCGAGTTCGCCGCGTTCGTAGCGTGGTGTTCGTCGCGACGATCGCGCTGGTGCTGGCGCTCGCCCTCGGCCTCGGCTACGACGGCGGTGCCGTCGGTGCGCACGCGGCCGTGTGGTTCGTGGTGGGCAACGCGCTGTACTGGCTCGTCGGCATCGTCCTCGCCGTGCGGCTGCGCGACAACCGGGCGTTCTGCAAGGTCGCCTGCCCCGTCGCGGTGATCCTCCGGGTGACGGCGCGTCCGGCGCTCGTGAAGATCGCCGGCGACGCGTCGGCCTGCGCACAGTGCCGCTCGAAGGTGTGCTTGACGCAGTGCCCGATGGACGTCGACGTGCCGGCATACGTGTCGAGTGGCCGACGCGTGCTCGGCAGCGAGTGCATCATGTGCCAGCACTGCGTTGCGGTGTGCCCGCCGAACACGCTGACC
>PWQI01000260.1 GCA_003556805.1 Trueperaceae bacterium
GATCTCGAGGCAGAGCCCCTCCATCGCCGGCAGGGCCGAGAGCGGGTTGGGGTGGGTGTGGGTGGTGAAGCGGACCGTGTCGACGCCCACGCGCTCGAGCGTGTGGGGCGCGTGGTCGCTGCCGTCACCGGGCGCGGCACTCGGGTAGATGCCCCTGAAGCGCGGCTCGACGTCGATGAGGTCACCGTCGCGGACGCGCAACTCGACGTCCCACGGGACCGGCCGGTCGGCCTCGCCCCAGCCGACCTGCACGTGCACCTTGGCGAGGCCTGCACGGTAGGGCTGCGGCAGCACGCTCTCGCGGTGGATCACGCGCTCGTCGTGCAGGACCTCGACGTACTCGATGCCGCTCCCGCCGCGGACCGCGACCGCGAGATGCCGCTCGCGTTCGGAGCGGACCGTCTCGCCCATCACGGCGCCGTCGACGCTGAACGCCAATGCGATGCGGTCGCCGGTGAGCGCGTAGGTGCGGCGGGCGCGCAGGGCGTCCCAGAGGCCGTCGCGGTCCAAGCGCGTCAGCCAGGCGCCGACGCGGCCGAACCCGTACGCGCCGGGTGCGGCGTTGTGATGGTCTGTCGAGCCGAGCACGCCGAAGCGCAAGCCTCGACGCCAGGCGTGTCGGGCCGTGCTGCGCTCGTCGCGCGGCCCCATGGCGTGCAGGTATGGGACCGGCCCGTCACAGCTCTCGGCGGAGCCGTGGAAGGAGACGATCTCGACCACGGGGCTGAGTTCGGGATCGAAGGCGTCCCATGCGATGCCGCGATACCCGCGAGCGTAGCCGACGTGGTGTGGGATCAGGAGGGCCCCGCCCGGGTGGTCGCGCAGGGTCGAGCGCAGCGCGCTCAGGTCTGGAGCGTCGACGATCTCGCTGCCGCTGCCGTCGCGAAAGTACGCGCAGTGGTCGCCGTAGGCGAGCGAGTGCCACTCGAACGACGGGAGCGTCACGAACGTGCCGGGCACGTCGGCTTCGTCCGTGCGCGCGAGGTACTCGGGCCAGACGTCGCGGGCCCGCTCGAAGCCGCTGCGGTGGTAGTCCACCAGGTAACCCAGGCTGTCGTCGTCGGCCGGGATGTCGGGCCACGCGCCGTGGACGGTCACACTGACGAAGTCGAGCTGAAGCCGGGCGTTCGTGAGCGCCTGCTCGAGGCTCCCGCGGCCATAGCTGAGGTCGCAATGGTTGTGAAGGTCGCCGTATCGCGCCTGGAACCGTTCGTAGCCGGGGATCATCCGGTGGAGCCCTCCGTGGTGCGGTGCGCGTCGACGCGTCGCCCGAGTGTCGGGCTGCGTGATGAGCCATGTATTCGTACGTCTTTTGTAATACACTTTACATAAGCCTGTCAAGCGCTGCCGCGAGCACGGTCCGGTATCGTGACGCTGCACGAACAGGCGCACCCATGGCCATGGACACGCAGCGCACGATCGTCTCCCGCCTCCTGGACCAACCGATGTCGTTGGCCGACCTGCGCGACGTCACGGGAGCCAGCCTGCCGACCCTCCGGCGGGCCGTCCACGCCCTGCGCGATGCCGGCTGGCTGCACGTGGCCGGTCGTGAGGAGGCGACAGGCGGCCGCCCGGCCACGCTCTACGGCATCGATCCCGCCAACCACGTCCTGATCGGTGCGCACCTCGAGCATCCCGGCATGCGACTGGTCGCCACCGACCTCCCCGGCAATCAGCTCGACGAGCACGTACCGCCCGACCTCGAGGACCTCGATCCCGACGCCGTGGTCGCGCAGGTCGAGGCCTACGTGGCGCGCGTCGCGACGCGGTTCCCGACGCGCAGGGCCGTCGGCATCGGGGTGGCGAGCCCGGGGTACATCGATCCGGCGACGGGATCGGTGATCACGATCGGTCGCGTGCCATCGTGGAGCAACCTTCCCATCCGTCAGCGACTGGCCGACGCGACCGGCGTGCCCGTGTCGATCGGCAACGACGTCGACGCCATGGCCGCGGCGGAGTTCGGCGACGCGTTCGATGACCGCACCTACGTCTACGTCGGCTTCACCGAGGGCATCAAGTACAGCCTCTTCCTGCACGGCCGCCTGTACGTAGGACCGTTCGGCAACGCCGGCCTGGTGCCGCGGCAACTGCTCGTCTCCAACGGTTCGCAGCCCGGATCGGGCGACCTGCTCACCGTGCACGGCCTGGTGGCCGCGTACCTGCGTTCGGTGCCGGCCGATGCCGTGGGGGCGCAGCAGCTGGCGTCCGAGACCGATGCATGGTCGCGCTTTCGTGCACTGCTCGAGCTCGCCGATGGCGGACGCGACGAGCGAGCGAGTGAGCTGGTCCACGACTTGACGCACACGGTGGCGGCGCAGTTGGCGTCGTTCGTGCACCTCGTCCAACCGGAGCTCCTGGTGTTCGGCGGCGCGATGGCGGGCGCCCCCGAGGGCGTCACCAGCGCGATCGAGAGCGCGTTACGGCGGCGGCTACCGACGCTCCTCGACAACAACCTGGTGGTGCGCCGCGCCCGCGCCACGTCGCCTAGCACCGCCGCCTACGGTGCGACCCGGGCGTTCCTCCAGCGCTTCCTGCGCGCCGCAGGGCCACCGTTGGCGCGGTTCGTGGCGTGACACGCCAGCGCGCCGTCGCCTCGGGCATTTCGTCCCTCGCCGCGGCCCATGGGGCTGCGTCATACTCGGGGCGTGAACACTTCAGCAACCGTTGAAATGAGGGCCATCGATGCGCTGGCCGGCCGCGACTGGGGTGGCTCGTGCACGTGTTGACCGTGCCGCGCCCGGTCGTCCGGGCGTGGGCGCCGGTGCTCGCCGCCGCCGCGATCTGGGTGGTCCTGTACCGCAGCATCCTGCCGTTCTGGGACTGGGTCGTGTACGACGCGCTCGGGCTCGTGGCCGGCACGCGGCTCGCCGGTGCGGTCCACTTCTTCTTCTACGACGTCAGCAAGCTGCTGCTGTTGCTCGCGGCCGCGGTCTTCGTCGTCTCCGTGCTGCGGAGCTTCTTGAGCGTCGAGCGCACGCGGGCCATGCTCGGCGGTCGGCGGACCGCACTGGGCACCGTCCTCGCCGCCCTGCTCGGCGCGTCGACGCCGTTCTGCTCGTGCAGCGCCGTGCCGGTGTTCATCGGCTTCGTGTCCGCCGGTGTGCCGCTCGGCACCACCTTCACCTTCTTGGTCGCGAGCCCCATGGTCGGCCCGGTCGCGGTCGCCATGCTCTATGGCCTGTTCGGGCTCCCCATCGCCGTCCTCTACGTGGTGACCGGGCTCGTGCTCGCCGTGGTCGCCGGCACCCTGATCGGTCGGATGCGCCTGGAGCGCTTCGTGGAGCCCTTCGTGTACGAGACCACGATGCGCGAGGGCATCGACCCGAGCCGCGGGCTCACGTGGGCGGACCGCTTCACCATCGGCCGCGACGAGGTCGTCGACATCGTGCGTCGCATCTGGCCCTATCTGCTCGTCGGCATCGGTCTCGGTGCGGCGATCCACGGCTGGGTGCCCGAGGACTTCTTCGCCCGTACCGCCGGCCCCGACAACCCCTTCGCCGTGCCCCTCGCCGTGCTGCTCGGCATCCCGCTCTACACCAACGCCGTGGGCGTCGTGCCACTCATCGGGGCCCTGCACGCCAAGGGCCTGGCCCTCGGCACGCTGCTCGCCTTCATGCTCTCCGTCGTCGCCCTGTCGCTGCCCGAGTTGATCTTGTTGCGTCGCGTCTTGCGGCTGCGCTTGATCGTCATCTTCGTCGCGGTGCTCGCCGTCGCCATCGTCGCGACCGGCCTGCTGTTCAACGCGCTGTTCGGCGTGGCGACGCTCACGCCCTGACGGGCGCCAGCGCTCAGTCGGGCGGTGTGGACGCGTCGGCCAGGCCGATGCCCGTGCCGCTCGCCTTGGCGCGGTACATGGCGGCGTCGGCCAGGCGGACGAGGGTGTCGAGGGTGGTGGCCGCGTCGGGGAAGACGGCGATGCCGACGCTGGCTGCGATCGTGTAGGGCGATCCGGGTACGATCGGCGGGTCGGACAGCGCGGCACGGTAGCGCTGGGCGAGCGCCACGCTGGTCGGCATGTCGATGTCGTTCAGCAGGGCCACGAACTCGTCGCCGCCGACGCGTGCCACCAGGTCGCCGGCGCGGGTACTCGCTTGCAGTCTGCTCGCGACCTGCTGCAACACCGCGTCGCCGAAGGTGTGGCCGGCGCCGTCGTTGATCGCCTTGAACGCGTCCAAGTCGATGAAGAGCAGTGCCATCTCCCAACCGTGGCGCTCCGCCACGGCCAGCATGCGCCGGCCCTCGTTGAGGAAGCGGCTGCGGTTGGCCAGACCCGTGAGCGGGTCGTGGTCGGCGCGCAGCGCGAGGTCGAGCTCGCGTCGGCGCTGCGCCGTCACGTCCTCGACCATCACGAAGGCGCCACCCCCCTCGATCGGCCCACAGCGGAGGCGCAGCCAGTGCACCGGCGGGTCGCCGGTCTCGGCGAACTCCAGGACCGCGTCGCCGACGCGGCCATCGAGTGCGGCGGCGATCGCGTTCGTGATGGCGACGGCTGCGCTCGGCGGGACCGTCGTCCGCTCGTTCACGGCGACGTCGAAACGCAGACCGACCGGGTCCTCCGAGCTCGGCCACGCGCGGTTCACGTAGCGCACGATGCCGTCACCGTCGATCACGGCCAACGGCCAGGGCAGCGCGTCGAGCACACGAGGTTCCGACGCCGCGTCGTACACGCCCTCGAGGGTCACGACACGGCCTCGCCGAGCACGGCGACGCTGGCGTCGAGCCGCCTGCGCCGCTCGGCGGCCGTACCGGGCCAGCGCGCCGGATAGAGTTCTAGGTCCCACAGGCCAGCATAGCCGACGTCACGCAGTCGCTCGACGAACCCAGGCAACGGCACGCGGCCCTCGTCGAGCGGGAAGTGGGTCCTGCCCGTGTCGCCCACGTCGTGAACGTGCACGTGCGTCACACGGGACAGGAAGGCCTCGTCGGGCCACAGGGCGTCGCGCCCGTTGAGGTGGTTCCAGGTGGTGTGGCCCAGGTCCCAGGTGACGCCGAGGGCTGCGCCGAGCACCTCTTCTGCGGCGCTGACGACGGCCGTGACCTCTGCGTACGTGCCGCCGAACGGGCCATCCGGTCGGTCTCGGCAGACCTCGAGGGCGGACGCCGCCCCGTGCGCGCGGAGCCACGGTTCGAGGGCGCACAGGTCGCGCACCGTCGCAGCGATGGCGTCCGGCTCGTGCCGCCGGTGACCGTGGACGGCGCACGCCGCCGGCGCGGCGCCGGGTTCGGCCAGCGCGCGCACGGCCGCGATGAGCGTCGCCGGTGCCTCGTCAGGGTTGAACCGCTCGGGCAGCCACAGGTGCGCGTGCGGCCGCATGCCGCCGAGCCGGACCGCAGCAAGCGCGTCGCCGACGACGTCGGCGTCGTTCTCGCCACGAACGTCACCCACCTCGATGGCGCCGACGCCGAGCGCGGCGAGCGTCTGCAGGCCCTCGCTCGGCGGCCCGAGCATCGCCCGCCATAGGTCGGTGGTGTCGTCGTCGCGTGCCTCGGTGAGGTAGCGGCTCGGCAGTGAGAGGGCGAGCACGACACGAGGCTAGCGCACTCTGGGGTGACGATGCGAGGGTCGGCGTGCCCGTACACTATTTTCGCCCGTTGCGACACCCCCGCGCGAAGGCCCCATTGCGACTCCTCGACGGGAGGTACCACCTCGTGACCGTGACCGATGTCTTCGTTGCCCTGCTCGTCGCCGGGCTGCTGCTGGTGCTCGCGAAGCTGATCCGCGGCGCTGTACCGCTGTTCCGATCGCTGTTCCTGCCGGCCTCCGTGATCGCCGGCGTGATCGCGTTGCTGATCGGGCCGCAGGTGTCCGGAGCGCTGCTCGCCGCGATCGGCGTCCCGGCGGCCGCGGGCGGTGCGTTGCCCGAGGCCGTGCTCGACGTATGGGAGGGGCTTCCGAGCCTGCTCATCAGCGTCGTGTTCGCTGCGCTCTTCATCGGCAAGACGATCCCGAGCCTGCGCGAGATCTGGCGCATCGCCGGTCCGCAGGTGGCCCTCGGACAAGCGATCGCGTGGGGACAGTACGTGGTCGGCATCCTCCTCGCGCTGGCGCTGCTGACGCCGGTGTTCGGCCTCGACCCGATCGCCGGTGCGCTGATCGAGATCGGCTTCGAAGGCGGCCACGGCACCGCCGCGGGGCTCGCCGACACCTTCGCCACCTTCGGCTTCGCCGCCGGCGCCGACCTCGCGCTCGGCCTCGCCACCGTCGGCCTCGTGGCCGGCGTGCTCATCGGTACCGTGCTCGTGAACTGGGGCATCCGCACGGGCCGCATGACCCTCAGCGAGGCAGGCGACCCGGTCGAGAGCGCCCGGGCCGAGACCGAAGACGATCTCGACGACGTCGACGACCGCGAGCGCGTCACGCGGCAGGAGGGGCAGGCCACCGATCCCCTGTCCATCCACGTCGGCTACGTGGCGATCGCCGTCTCGCTCGGCTGGCTGCTGCAGCGGGCGCTGTCCGCCTTCGAGCGCGCCACGTGGGGCCGCGACGGCGGCGTCGAGTTGCTGGTCCACATGCCGCTCTTCCCGCTGGCGATGCTCGGGGGCGTGGTGCTGCAGATCGTCCTCGACCGGACCGGCCGCGCGGCGCTGGTCGACCGCAAGCTGATCAACCGCCTCGGCGGTTTCGCACTCGATCTGATCATCGTCGC
>PWQI01000405.1 GCA_003556805.1 Trueperaceae bacterium
CGATCGCGGCCGCGCTGCGCGGCCGCGCCGTCGCGTACCTGGCGGAGTTGATCAGCACCGTCGCGGCCGGCTGCGCGAGCGACCCGGCCGGGCTCGCCTTGGCAGGCGGCGTGGCCACGGCGCTCGAGGAGGAGATCCGGACCCTGCTGCCCGGGCCACTCGCGACGGCGCTGCGGCCACCGGTCGGGCCGCCGGTGGCGGGCGCCTGGCGCCTGGCGCGGCAGCGGGCGCTGGCAGCTGCGCCTCGCTGAGCACCGCACCACGGAGCTCGACCGTGCTGGCGCCCGCAGGCGTCGGATCCGCGCCGGCCTCAGTGCACCTGCCGACCCGCCAGGTAGACCGCCCGGACCCGTAGGTCGTCGGGCCCCACCACCACCAGGTCGGCCCGCGCGCCGGTGCGCTGGCAGAGCCGGTGGTCGCCGCCGTCCGCGACTGCGACCGGCGGCCGGCGTGAGCCGGGCGCGTGCAGCCTCGTTCGCTGTGAGCGTTCCGTTGGTAGCCAAGGTGCACACTCAAAAGTAGAATGGCGGCGATGTCGACAACGACGAACCCTGAGGACACGCTCCGCGACCTGCGCGAGAGCGTCGCGCGCAGCGCTGGCCGATTCGACGCGGAACGGGCGCAGGCCTTGCACGCGCTCGCCTGGGAACTGCGCAACGTCGACGCCACCGAGACGCACCAGCTCGCCGAGGAGGCGCTCACGCTGGCGCGCGCGCTCGGAGAGCGCACCGACGAGGCGCACGCCCTCGTCGCCCGCGCCTACGCCGCGGTGCGGCTGTCGCACGGCGCCGAGGCCATCACCGACGCCGAGGCTGCAGTGGCCGCCTTCCGCCAGCTCGACGCTCCGGCAGGGCTGTCGCGGGCCCTGAACACGCTCGGGATCTGCTACGGCGACTCGAGCCGCTTCATGGAGGCCCTCGAGACGTTCCTGAGCCTGCTGTCGCTGTGCGAGAGGCGCGGCGACCGCGTCGGCGAGGCCGACGCCCTGAACAACATCGGGATCGTCTACGTCAGCCTCGACGACCACGCCGCCGCACTCGAGTACCACATGCGCTCCCTGCAACTCGCGCGCGAGATCGGCTACGCGAGCGGCGAGACCCGTTCGCTCACCAACCTCGGCTCGGTGGCTTACGAGCTGCAGCGCTACGAGGAGGCACTGGGCTACCTGCAGGAGAGCATCGTCAGGGCCGGCACGGCCGCCGGGCAGAGCCACACTTACGGGATCACGCTGGTCAACCTGGGGCGCTGTTACCAGCGCCTGGGCCGCGTCGACGAGGCGCTGGCCTCCCTCGATCAGGCACATGCGCTGCTCGACGAGATCGACCACTCGCTCGGGGTGGCCTACGCCCTCGACACGATCGGTAAGGTCAAGCTCGACCAGGGTCACACCACCGAGGCGCTGGAGCACCTTGACCGAAGTCTGATCATCAAGCGCAAGGCCGACGACCGCAAGGGACAGGCCACCACCCTGCTCGACGTGGCGCGGGGTCACCGGCTGCGTAGCGACCGCGAGGGAACCGAGGCGGCGCTCAGCCAGGCGCTGAAGCACGCCACCGCGGTCAACGCCCGCTCGGAGATCCATCAGGCCCATCTGCAGCTCTCGGAGCTCGCCGAGGAGTGCGGCGATCTCGCTACGGCGCTGGTGCACTTCAAGCTCCACAGCCGGATCCGCGACGAGTTCTTCGACGAGGCCTCCGACGTCAAGGTCCGCGCGCTGCGCGTGGGGTTCGAGGTCGAGCAGGCGCAGAAGGAGAGTGAGATCTACCGGCTGCGCAACGTCGAGTTGGCGAAGGTCAACCACGAACTCGGGGTACTCACGCGCTCCCTGCGCGAGGCCGATGCCCAGAAGAGCCGGTTGCTCAAGAAGGTCGAGCGGCAAGCGCGCGAAGACGCCCTCACGGGCCTCGGGAACCGGCGCCACTTCGACCGCGTCATCGGTGACGCCTTCCCCCGCCAGCGGCGCCAACGGCGTCCGGTCAGCATCGCCCTGTGCGACATCGACGACTTCAAGGCCGTCAACGACAGCCACGGTCACGCCATCGGCGACGAGGTGCTGCGGGTGGTGGCCGGGCTGCTCCGCTCCACCACGCGCGGCGACGACCTGGTGGCACGCTACGGCGGCGAGGAGTTCATCGCCATGCTTCCGGACACCACGCCGCAGGAGGCCGTGGCGGTGTGCGAGCGGATGCGCACGGCAGTGGAGTCCTACGACTGGTCGACCGTGGTGCCCGGGGTGCGCGTGACGCTAAGCCTCGGCCTGGCGTCCGACCCGACGGTGACCCATCACGAGCGCCTGATCTCGCGCGCCGACGAGCTCCTCTACCGCGCCAAGGCGGCCGGCAAGAATTGCGTCGTCGCGGACCTCGACGACGCCCCTGTCGAGAGCGCCGACGGCGAGCACCGCCAGGCTCCGATCACCGCCGTCGCGCGACCCAGGACCGAGCCGAGCGCCTCGGGCGGCACCAAGCCAGAGGCCGAGACCGTACTGCCGGCAGGTCTGAAGCTACAGCGCCACGGTGCACCGCTCGAGACGGTGACCACCCAGGTGGGATCGCTCAGCCTCATCAACGCCGATCCCCGACTCGAGCTGAGTGAGGGGACGCTCGACGAAGGCGGACGCATGACGCTGCTGCCGGACGACACGGAGCCGGCCGCACCCGAGCTGTACCACGTGCTGGAGGGGCACATGCAGGCCGAAACCGAGTCGGGGACGGTCGAGCTACGCGCCGGCGACACGCTCCTGGTGGAAGGGTTGAGGCAGACCGTCATCTTCGTCTCCACCAGCGACGTGCGCTTCCTCTACGCCTCGCCAGAGCCCAGCTTCCACCACATCAGCAACGAGCTCGACGAGCTACGCCGCCTGGCGGTGGAGGTCGAGTTCGCCGACGGGTACACGGCCGAGCACTGTCAACGCCTGCAGACGATCTCCTACGCCATCGGGCGCGAGCTCGGCCTGCCGCAGCACCGGCTGCACCTGCTCGACTACGCCGCCTACCTCCACGACGTCGGCAAGGTGCGGGTCCCCTCGGCGATCCTGACGAGCCCTGCACCGCTCAGCGATGAGGACTGGGAGAGCGTCCGACGCCACCCGACCGACGGCGCAGCGTTGCTCGAGGAGACCTTCATGGCCGCCGCGGCACCGATCGTGGCGCAGCACCACGAGCGGCTCGACGGCAGCGGCTACCCGCTGGGCTTGCGCGGCGACGACATCGTCTACGAGGCCTACATCGTGGCGGTTGCCGACACCTTCGACGCCATGACTTCCGACCGCCCCTACCGCCGCGCCCTGCCGCGCGAGGCCGCCCTGGCCGAGCTACGACGGCTGCGGGGCAAGGCCTTCCCGGCCGAGGTCGTCGACACCTTCGAGCGCGTCCTCCCCCGTCTGTCTCTCTGATCGTTCCGGCTCGTACGAATCTCGGCGACGGCCGCGCGCCGCGTGAGAGTTCCGAAAGCCTGCCCCACGCACACTGTCCTCACTACACGTCACCAGGCGCACCAGCCGGCACACTGGGCCGCGAGCGCCTACACGACGCACCGAGGAGGTGGACCTACCAGCAAGTACGGGGCGACGACCCGCAGTCCACGCATCCGGGCACTCCGACTGCGACGAGCCAGTAGTGCGACCGACGTACTTCACCCAAACGACGAAAGGACACCACCAGCGTGATTGCATTCCGAGCTTTCCTCACCGCCGGCCTCGTCACGACCCTCATCGCCGGCAACGCGCTCGCGCAGACCTACGACGCGCAGCACGACCCCGACGGCGACCGCTACGTCGGCAGCGACGGCCTCGGCCCGGACCACGCCGTCCTACCGATCGACACGGTCGAACCCATCACCTACGAGACGATGCCCACCATCCACCAGCAGGTCGCGGACAACACCGAGCGAGACGTCACCTACAGCTACGTCATCGTCAGCGTCGGCGACGAATCTATGACCCTCGACCCCTTCCGCTTCAACCGCTAGAGGAGCCACCATGCGAACCATCCTCGCGCACATCCGAGCGCCGCACGCAGCCTCCGGTTGGCTGTGGGCCGGCATCCTGAGCCTCCTCCTCGCTGCCTGCAGCACCGCCGAAGCACCCATCACCAGCAGCGAGCCAACCGACGCCACCCAAGCCATCCACGCCTACATCGCCAGCGTCACCATCAGCGACACCGACACCCGCGAAGCGATCGCGGCCGCCTACGACGCCGAAGTCATCGTCTGGCGACCCGATGCTGGCTTCGCCATCCTCGGCCTGCCCGACGACGGCGACGTCGGTACTCTCTCCCGACCGGAAGACCGTCCCGGCGCGCGGCCCACACGTCCGATGCCGGCGAACGCCGCGCCGAACCGCGACGCCTTCGCCGTCCCCCGGTTCGATGAGGCTTCCGCCCTGAGCGTCAGCGCCTGGGCCGGCGGCGTCAGCGCCTGGGCCGGCGGCGTCAGCGCCTGGGCCGGCGGCGTCGACAACCCCTTCCCCGGCAACGAAGACCTCTGGGAGCAAATCCAACTCGGCCAAGCCCAAAGCGCCACCGACCACATGGGGCACGGCATCACCATCGCGGTCATCGACACCGGCCTCGACCTGGACCACAGCGCCTTCACCGACCGCCTCGCCCCCAGCAGCAGCTGGCTCGACCTCGTCGACGGCGACACCTACCCCCACGAAGGCTACGTCGAGGGGTGCATCCGGAGGGCCGGACCGAACTGCCGCGAGTGGGGACTCGTCAAGACGGGCGACGGCCCCTTCTTCGGGCACGGCACCGCCGTCGCCGGCGTCGCCCTCCAAGCCGCCCCCAACGTCACCATCCTCCCCATCCGCGTCCTGAACTCGTACGGCTACGGCAGCGCCACCGACGTCGCCATCGCCATCGACCACGCCATCGAGCACGGCGCCGACGTCATCAACCTCTCCCTCGGCACCTTCGAACCCGTCCCCGCCATCGACGACATGCTCGCCTACGCAGACAAGATGGACGTCGTGGTGGTCGCCGCCAGCGGCAACACCGGCGACGAGCACGTCATGTACCCCGCCGCCACCGCCGCGCATGCCGACTTCCCCAACGCCGTCAGCGTCGGCTCCGTCGACGAGTACGACGTGAAGTCCTGGTTCTCGACCTACGGTCTGCTCGAGACGCTCGCCCCCGGCGAGGGTGTCAGCACCCTCTACCCCGGCGACAACATGGCCTACGCCATCGGCACCTCATTCTCCACCCCCTGGGCGGCCGGCACCATCGCCCTCATCCTCGCCGACGGCGGCAGGATCAACCGAGACATCGTAGGCGCGACGATCGAAGCCAGCGACGACATCGACCACCTCAACATCACCTGGGCCGGCCTGCTCGGCAACGGCCGCCTGAACGCCCTCGAGGCCGTCACCAAGGCCCTCGGCCACTAACCCACCCCCGGGCGCGAGTCCCTCCCTCGACGCCCGCGCCCCTGAACCGCGCGCCCCGGCCCTCCCGCCGGGGCGCGCGGCGCGTTGCTGAGCGCTGGCGTCGACGTGCGCTGCCGTCGACCGCGGCGGGCGCCTACACGGACGGCGCCTGCGGAAGGCCGCCCAGGTAGACCGCGCGCACGCGCAGGTCCGGAGCCAGCACCACCACGTCGGCGCGGGCGCCGGGCGCGAGCACGCCCCGGTCGTCGAGGCCCAGGTACCGAGCCGGCGCCGACGTCGCGGCGTACAGCGCCGCCGCCAGCGGCACCCCGGCCGCCACCGCGCCGCGCACCGCGGCATCCATCGTCAGCATGCTCCCAGCCAGGGTGCCGTCGTCGAGGCGGGCGGCGCCCTCCTCAACGGTGACGGTGCGGCCGCCGAGCTCGGTGGTGCCGTGGCGCAAGCCGCTGGCGCGGATGGCGTCGGTGATCAGCACCAGCCGTTCGCCGGCCGCACGCCAGGCGGTCCGCACGGCCGCCGGCGCCAGGTGGTGCCCGTCGCAGATCAGCTCGATGGCCGCCTCGGCGTCGCCCAGCAGCGCGCCCACCGGTCCTGGCGCGCGACCCTCGAGGCCGCCCATGGCGTTGAACAGGTGGGTGGCTCCGGCCCGGCCGCCAGCGGCCCGCACGGCCGCGAGGAAGCGTTCGACCGTGGCGGCGTCGGCCACCGTATGCCCGACGTTGAGCCGCACGCCGGCGCGCACCCAGGCCGGCACCGAGGCCGACGCACCCGCCAACTCGGGTGCCACCGTGGCCAGGCGGACGACGCCCACGGCCAGCACCGCAGCCACGCGCTCGGGGGTGGGCTCGATCGCGAAGGGGGGCTGCGCCCCCAGCCGCTCGGGGCTCACGAACGGCCCCTCCAGATGCGCCCCCAACACCATGGCCTCGCCGTCGGCCGGCGATGCGACCACAGCCGCCACAGCGCGCAGCGCCACGAGCACCTCGTCCCACGGCGCGGTAAGGGTGGTGGCGAGCAGCGCGGTGGTGCCGTGCCGGAGGTGGTATCGCGCCAGCGCCCGCACGCCCTCGGCGCCGTCCATGGTGTCGCCCCCACCGCCGCCGTGCACGTGCTGGTCGATGAAGCCGGGGGCGATCAAGGGCAGCGCAGCGGGGGCCGCCGCCAGCGCGTCGTCGAACTCCAGCGCCAGCAGGCGGGTGTCGAAGCG
>PWQI01000005.1 GCA_003556805.1 Trueperaceae bacterium
AAGGCGAAGGTGACGCGCTTCTCCGGATGCGTGGTGGTCGCCTCCGTGCGTGCAGCCGTCGCGGTGGTCACAGCCATGCGGGACCTCCGAGGGTGGCGCTCCGCGCCGGTGCGCCGCACGTGGCGCTCGAGACGGTAGGGCTCACTGGTTGATCACCTGCCGGCGGAACTCCAGCACGTCGGCGGGGCTCCAACCCTTGCCGCGCTCGGCAGCGACCTCGTCGGCCTCGAACGGCTCCACCGTGGGTCCGCCCAGTTCGACGATGTGGTTGAGGACGGCTGCGATCTCGTCGTCGCTCAGCTGCCCCCAGGCCGGCATGACGCCGTTGTAGGTGGTGCCGCGCACCACGATCTGGCCCTGCAGACCGTAGAGCAGCGAGTCGATCAGGTAGGGGCGGCTCCGCTCGGCGAGTTCGGCGGCGTGCCCCGCGAGCGGCGGGAAGGCGCCCGCGATACCTGCCCCACCGGGACCGTGGCAGCTCGCGCAGTTGGCGGCGTAGAGCTGCGCGCCGTCGAGCACGTCGGCCACCATCGCGTCGTCTTCGACGCGAGCGAAGTCCGAGGCCGTGACCACCTCGAGCTGGCCGAGCATGTTCTGGTGGCCAACGCCGCAGTACTGGTTGCAGACCATCAGATAGGTGCCGGGGCGCGTGAAGGTGTAGCGCAGGACGGAGATCTCACCCGGGATCACCTCGACGTTCAGGTTGGTGTTCACCACCTGCCAGCCGTGGATCACGTCGCGCGAGGTGAGGTAGAAGGTCACCTCGGTGTCGACCGGGATGCGGATGCGCTCGGGCACGAAGTTGAACGCCTGCGCGACGATCGAGACCTGCGCCTGCCCGGGGCCGGTGATGCGCAGTCCTGGCTCGGCGAAGATCTGCTGCGAGAGCAGCGTCTCGGGCGTGCCACGCGCGGCCACCGCAGCGATGTGGCCACCCTCGGTCGCGAGGTTGAAGGCGATCAGGATGACGAAGATCAGGGACATGAGCCCGGAGCCCGCGATCCAGCGGCGCTCCCACTTGGCGATCTGGTCGTGATGGAGTTCGTCCACGCTCAGCTCCTGGCCAGGTTCAGGAAGTACATCGAGAACCACAACACCAGGATGGTGACCGACAGGAACCCCGTCACGGCGAGCGCGCCCAGCGGCCGCTGCTCGGGATCGGGCGGCGGACCCTTCACGGGCCGTTCGGTGCGTCCGTCGTCGTGCTGCTTCTCCTGCTCCACGTATCGACCTCCAGGATCCCCCGAGCATTCGTGCTGAGCGCCATTGTAGTCACGGCAGGCAGGGTGCATGCTTGATTCATGCCTCTCCCGAAGATCGTGCTCGCAGGCGCGGGCGGCGTCGTGGGCCGCGCACTGCTCGAGGCCACCGAGGGCCGTTTTGAGCGCGTCGTGCTGACGCGCGGCGGCACCGAGCGAGCCGGAGCGACGAACGTCAGGTGGTCGCCGGACGCCGCCGAGCGCGGCGACGAGGCCGAGCTCGACCGGCTCGCCGACGTGCTGGACGGCGCTGCGGCGGTCGTGAACCTGGCCGGCTCGTCGATCGCGGCCGGCCGTCTGGGCGAGGCCCACTTGCGCCGCGTGCGCGAGAGCCGTGAGCGCGCCGGCGCCACGCTGGTCGCGGCGGCGCGCCGCGCGCCGTCACCGCCGCCGGTCTGGTTCCAGGCGTCCGGCGTCGACATCTACGGCGACGGCGGCGAGCGCGTGTTGGACGAGAGCGCCAGCGTCGACGGCGACGGTCCGATCAGCGTCATCGGTCGCGTGTGGGAGGCCTCAGCCGATCCGGCCAAGGCCTTCGCGCGGGTCGTCGTGGGTCGCATCGGCGTGGTGCTGGCACCCGACGCCGAGGCCTGGACGAAGCTGCTCCTGCCCATCAGGCTGTTCGTGGGCGGGCCGCTGGGCTCGGGACGGCAGTGGTTCCCGTGGATCGAGGCGGGCGATCTGGCGCGCGCGATCGTGTTCCTGATCGAGTCCGAGGACGCCGAGGGGCCCTACAACCTGGTGGCGCAGCCGGTCCGGCAGATCGACCTGACGCGCGCCGCGGCCCGGCGGCTGCGGCGCCCGGCGTTCGTGCCCGTGCCCGCCTTCGTGCTGCGGCTGGTGCTCGGCAACGTGGCCGACGTGCTGCTCCTGACGAGCAAGCGAGCCGTGCCGCTGCGCTTGCGCGAGGCCGGCTTCGTGTTCGCCGCGCCGACGGCGGAGGAGGCCGTACGGCACCTGCTCGGTTGAGTCGGCGCGAGCACGACGTCACGTAGAGTTCACATGTTGTCGTTTATCATCGATGTATGGCGGTAACGACGCACATTACAGCGTTCACGATGCGGACCGCTCCCGAGGTCGCTCGCGCGATCGCCGACCGGGTTCGCGCGGCTCGACTCGAACGTGGCTGGACCCAAGCAGGCACCGCGCGCCGCGCCGGCATCACCCTCGCCAGCTACCGGCGCTTCGAATCGAGCGGACAGATCACGCTCGAGCGCCTGCTGCGCGTCGCCACGGTGCTCGACGCCCTGCCGGGGTTCGAGGCGCTCTTCGAGCCGCCACCAGCACGCTCGCTCGACGAGCTCGAACGGCGCAGCGCACGGCGCCGGCGTGGGCGACGCGGCGATGCGTAGGCTCGAGGTGCGGCTCGACTGGGGCGACGCGGATCCACGCACGGTCGGGACGCTCGCCGACCTCGAGCGCCGCACGCTGTTCGAGTTCGACCCAGCCTTCCTGCGCGAGCCGCTCCCGCTGTCGCCGTTCAAGCTGCCGGTCCGCCCTGGCGTCCACGAGGACGCAGAACGGACCTTCGCGGGCCTCTTCGGCGTGTTCGACGACTCGCTTCCGGACGGGTGGGGGCGCCTGCTCATGGACCGAGCGTTCGAGCGCGCCGGTGTCCGGCGTGACGAGGTGACGCCACTCGACCGCCTGGCCTACCTCCACACGCGGGCGATGGGGGCGCTGACGTATCACCCACCCGCCGACGTCGCCGAGGCGAACGACGCGCCGCTCGACCTCACGACGCTGGCCCAGCACGCCGAACGGATCGCCGCCGGCAGCGCCGAGGACGTGTTGCCGGCGTTGCACCGCGTCGGCGGCTCACCCGGGGGCGCCCGTCCGAAGGTGCTGCTCTGGGTCGGCCCCGGCGACCACCTGGTGGCGGGCACCGACGAAGCGCCGACCGGGTACGTGCCCTACCTGGTGAAGTTCGGTGCGCGCGACGACGAGCCCGTGATGGGTCGGGTCGAGGCGGCCTACGCCCGCATGGCACGCGACGCCGGCATGGACGTTCCGGCCACGCGCACCTTCACCACGTCGGACGGCGTCGTCTACTTCGCGACGCGACGCTTCGACCGACGCGGCGACGCACGCCTCCACATGCACACGCTCGGTGGTTTGCTCCACGCCAGCCATCGTGTGCCGTCGGCCGGGTACGAGGCGTTCCTACGCGCCACCCGCGCGCTCACGCGCGACGAGACGATGGTGATCGAGGCCTACCGACGCATGGCTTTCAACGTCCTCGCCCACAACCGCGACGACCACGTCAAGAACCAGTCCTTCCTGATGGACGCCGTGGGCGAGTGGCGACTCGCGCCCGCCTACGACCTCGTCCCGTCGACCGGGATCAACGGCTGGCACAGCATGGACGTCGCCGGCGAGGCGCGGACGCCCGGCGTCGACGACATGTTGCGGCTCGCGGCGGCCACCGCGGTCGACGAGGGCTACGCCCGGGCCGCCATCGAACGGGTCAGGGACGCGGTGCGTGCATGGCCGAGACACGCCGACGCCGAGGGGGTCCCGCGAGCCGAGACCGAACGCATCGCCACGTTGCATCGGTTCGCGGCGGTGTGATCGCCGACGTTCGCCTGTGCAGGCGGTCGCGCTGCTCAGGGAGCGCTCGGCCCCGGCGGCCGGCCGGCGTTCGGCGTCTCGAGGCGCGCGACCTCTTCGGGTGTCAGCTCGAGCTCCAGCGCCGCGAGGGCGTCGGACAGGTGCCTGGTGTTCGTCGCGCCGATGATCGGTGCCGTCACGCCGGGCCGCGACAGCACCCACGCCAGCGCCACCTGGGCGGGCGTCACGCCGCGCTCGTCGGCCACGTCGCACACGGCCTCGACCACGGCGTCGCGCCAGGGCACGTCGTAGAGCGCCTTGCCCTGGGTCTCGCCCTCGTGCACCCCGCGCGTCGTCGCCGCACGCTCGGCCGGCCGGCGGGTGAGGTACCCGCGCGCCAACGGGCTCCAGGGGATCACGCCGATCCCCTCCGAGCGGCACAGCGGCATCATCTCGCGCTCGGTCTCGCGGTCGACCAGGTTGTAGTGGTCCTGCATGCTCACGAAGCGCGCCCAGCCGTGGCGCTCGCTGACGCCGAGCATCTTCATGAACTGCCAGGCCGCCATCGTCGAGGCTCCCAGGTAGCGCACGTAGCCCGCCTTCACCAGGTCGTGCAGCGCCTCGAGCGTCTCCTCGATGGGCGTGCCGGGATCGAAGCGGTGGATCTGGTAGAGGTCGATGTAGTCGGTGCCCAGGCGCCGCAGCGAGGCGGTGCACTGGTCGAACACGTGCTTGCGCGACAAGCCGGAGCGGTTGGGACCCTCGCCCATGCGGCCGTGCACCTTGGTGGCGATCACCACCTGGTCGCGCTCGGCGAAGCGCGTCAGCAGCCGCCCGGTGATCGCCTCCGACACGCCCAGCGAGTAGACGTTGGCGGTGTCGAAGAACGTGATGCCGGCCTCGACCGCGTCGCGCACGTGCGGCGCGGCGGCCTCCTCGTCGAGGATCCAGGGCCGCCAGGTCGACGAGCCGTAGCTCATCATGCCGAGACAGAGCCGCGAGACCTGCAGGCCGGTGGCGCCGAGCGTGACGTAGTCCATGGCCGAGGCTAACAGGCTCGGGCCCGGCCCGGTCGCGCCTGCGGGACGCTGCGGCGAACTGGGGATGCGCCCGAGCCGACACGCACGTCCACGCCCGCTGGCTATCCTGCCAGGGAAGCGTTCCGCCGAACCACGCGGCGCGCCCTCGCGCAACCGAACGGAGACGACCGCATGCCGGAGCACACCCGACACGACATCATGAACACCCTCACCGTCAAGCAGATCGAGAAGCTGACCGGCCTCCCGGCCCCCGAGGGCGCCAGCCCCGACGAGGAGCGCGCCTACCGCGAACTCGCCTGGGAGAACATCAAGGTCGACGTGGAGTCGCGCGACGCACAGGTGCCGCTCGACGCCGAAGTGGAGGAGCGCGACTGAACCGTTCGGCGACGCGGGTGCTACCCTGCGCCGCATGACCACGAGCGCCAGCGCCGCCCGCGAGCGGCTCCCCGCCGCCCCGCGCGACACCGCCCTGTTCGACCTGATCGAGCGCGAGGAGGCCCGTCAGTACGGCGGCCTCGAGCTGATCGCCTCCGAGAACTTCACCTCCCGCGCCGTCATGGAGGCCGTCGGCAGCTCGCTCACCAACAAGTACGCCGAGGGCTACCCCGGCAAGCGCTACTACGGCGGTTGCGAGGTGGTCGACGAGGTCGAGCGGCTCGCGATCGCGCGCGCCAAGGAGCTCTTCGGCGCCGCCTGGGCGAACGTTCAGCCGCACTCCGGCAGCGGCGCCAACCTGGCCGTCTACTACGCGCTGCTCGAGCAGGGCGACACGGTGCTCGGCATGGACCTGGCGCACGGCGGCCACCTGACGCACGGTTCGCCCGTCAACTTCTCGGGCATGCACTACCGCGTGATCGGCTACCCGGTGCGGCGCGAGGACGAACGCATCGACATGGATCACGTGCGCGAGCTCGCCCACGAGCACCGGCCCAAGCTGATCATCGCCGGCGCTTCGGCGTACCCGCGCCTGCTCGACTTCGCGGCGTTCCGACAGGTCGCCGACGAGGTCGGCGCCTACCTGCTCGCCGACATCGCGCACATCGCCGGCCTGGTGGCGGCCAAGCTGCACCCCGACCCGCTGCCGCACGCCCACGTGGTGACGAGCACGACCCACAAGACGCTGCGCGGCCCGCGCTCCGGGATCATCCTCTCGAACGACGTCGAACTCGGCAAGCGCTGCGATCGCATGATCTTCCCCGGTACGCAGGGTGGCCCCCTGCAGCACGTGATCGCCGGCAAGGCGGTGGCCTTCTTCGAAGCCCTGCAGCCGAGCTTTCGCGCCTACCAGGAGGCGACGCTGGCCAACGCCTCGGCGCTCGCCGAGGCGCTCACCGCCCACGGCTACCGCATCGTCTCGGGCGGCACCGACAACCACATCGTGCTCGTCGACCTCCGCCCAGCCGGCATGACCGGCAAGCAGGCGGTCGAGCGGCTCGACCCGGTCGGCATCACGGTGTCGAAGTCGATGGTCCCGTTCGACGAGACGAAGCCCTGGATCACCAGCGGCGTTCGCCTCGGCAGCCCCGCCCTGACCACCCGCGGCTTCACACCTGCCGACATGACCGCGGTTGCCGCGTTGATCGATCGGGCGTTGCAAGGCGAGGACGCCGCGACCCTGCGCCCGGACGTCCTGGCGCTGGCGCACAGCCACCCGCTGCCCTGATCTCATGCGCACGGCACGACCACGGCGGCCGCTGCGCCGCGGCGCTCAGCGCCGTTTG
>PWQI01000411.1 GCA_003556805.1 Trueperaceae bacterium
CGCAGGTAGGCGAACGATCCCAGTGCGCCCGACACGAAGCCGACGATCGTCGAACCGAGCAGCACCGTCCGGACGGTGTGATCGCTCACCAATCCGAACAGTGCGTCCACGTCAGGCCACCTGACCGAACCACTCCGCGGTGGGCATGTGGGCGTACGTCCTGCGCACGTTCTCCTCGGAGAAGGTGTGTTCGACGGGTCCCGACGCCACGATGCCGCGGTTCAGGAGGGCCACCCAGTCGCACAGCTGCCGCACGGTGGACGGGTCGTGATGGACCATCACGAGCGTCTTGCCGGACTGCCGCAGGTCGCGCATGACCGCCAGGATGGCGTGCTTGCTGAGGGCGTCGACGCCCTGGAGCGGTTCGTCCAGGAAGTAGAGGTCGGCGTCTTGCACCAGCGCCCGGGCGAGGAAGGCGCGCTGGCGCTCGCCGCCGGAGAGCTCGCCGATCTGCCGGTCGGCAAGGTGCGTGAGGCCGGTCCGCTCCAGCGCTTGCCAGCTCGCGGCGCGCTGCTCGCGTCCCGGACGCCGGAACCACCCCAGCGCTCCGTAGGTCCCCATCAGCACGACGTCGTACACCGTGGTCGGGAAGTCCCAGTCGACCGAGGCGTGCTGCGGTACGTAGCCGATGCGCTGCCGCACTTCACGGAACGGTCGGCCGAAGAACGCCACCTGCCCAGCGACCGGTGGGAGCAGCCCGAGCAGCGCCTTGAGCAGCGTGCTCTTGCCCGCACCGTTGGGACCGACGATCGCCATGATGACGCCGGGCGGCACCGAGAAGTCGACCTCGTGGAGCACGAGCGCATCGCGGTAGGAGACCGAGAGGCAGCGCGCCTCGCACACGGCCTCACAGCCGATGGGCGTGATCATTCGACGCCACCGAGCGCCGCGACGATCGTGTCGACGTTGTGGAGGAATGTTCCGAGGTAGGTGTCGAGCGGGGGGGCGTCGCCCAGGGCATCGGAGTAGAGCACTTGATCCGCGATCAGCACGTCCCAGCCTCGTGCTTGGACCGCCTCACGCAAGGCGTTGGTGGCCTGGCGATCGGTGATGTTCTCGTAGAAGATCACCGGCACGCTGCGCTCGACGATGAAGTCGGCCAGCTCGCGCAGGTCTTGGATCGAGGCCTCGTCGGCGGTGCTGATGCCCTCGACGGCGAGCGCCTCGAACCCGTACGCGGCCGCGAAGTAGTTGAAGGCGTCGTGCCCGGACACGAGCACGCGGTGGACCTCGGGAACCATGGCGAGGCGCTCCCGCGCGTACGCGTCGGCCTCGGTGATGTCGGCGGCGTACGCCGCCGCGTTGGCCGCGAAGGTGCCGGCGTGGGCCGGTACGCGGGCCGCGAGGGCGTCTGCGATGGCGTGGACCACGATCGTCCAGATTTCGGTGCTGTTCCAGATGTGGGGGTCGATGGCTCCCTCGAAGGGCAGCAGCAGCGACTCCGGCACCCGCTCGCCGAGCGCGACCTGACGCGCGCCCAGGCTGCGGATCTGCCGCGCCATCTGCGCCTCGAGGTCGAGCGCGTTCCAGAACACGAGGTCGGCGTCGCGCAAGCGCTGGATGTCGCGCGTGCTCGCCTCGTAGGTGTGCGGATCGAGGCCGGGACCCACCAGCACGAAGACGTCGAGGTCGGGCGCGATGCGTTGCAGCGCGTCGCCGATGTGCCCGGTGGTGGCGACGACGCGAAGGGCGGCCAGGTCCGCATCGGCCTGCGCGGCAGTGACCGAGACCACGGACGCTCCGAGGACGAGCACCAGGACGACGAGGGCGCGAAGCGAGGTGCGCAGGCGTGTCTGGAGCGGGAGGTTCATGCGGAGCCGCCTTCCGAGGTCGGCATAGTGCTAAAACCAACCTGTCAGGTCAAGATTAGGTCCGGAGCTGGTTGTCCTCTAGGGACAAGCGGCCCGCTCTCACGCGCCCACCGCCCCTCCAGCCGTCGCACGGCGTCCGCCACGAAGCGCGCCGTCGGCGTCCCATCGACGACGTCGTGGTCGATCAGCACCGTCACGTGCAGGATCGTGCGGGGTGTGATCACACCGCCGTGAACCGCAGGCTGCTCACGCCCGAGCCACGGTCGCATGGCGCTCGCCGCGAGCGCTGCGATCGACGCCGACCGCCGACGCGCCACCTCGGCCACGGGTTCGCGCCTCGGGAACCCCCGGAAAGCCCGTTTCGGCTACGCTGATGGGACGTGGAAGACGCGTCCACCGACTGCAGCCGTACGCCCCACGCATGCGCCGAAGGAGCGATCGATGAGCACCTACCGTAGCCCCTTACACGAGATGAGCGAGACCACCCCGACCGATTACTGGAACGACTCCTGCGCCATCGACGAGCTCACCTATGGCATCGAGCACGGCGCCGTCGGGGCCACGACCAACCCGGTGATCGTCGTGGACGTGCTGAAGAAAGCCTACGGTGAGTGGAGCGGCCGCATCCAGGAGCTGATCGAGGAGCACCCGAACGGCACCGAGGACGACATCGCCTGGGCGCTGATCGACGCGATGGCGACGAAGGCCGCGGCCCTGCTCATGCCGACGTTCGAGCAGACCGCCGGCAAGAAGGGCCGCCTGTCGATGCAGACCAGCGCGAAGTTCTACCGGAACCCCCAGGCGATGGTCGAACAGGCGCAGCACTTCGCCACCGTGATCCCCAACCTCAACGTCAAGATGCCGGTCACCGCCGCGGGGGTCGAGGGCATCGAAGAGGCCACGTACCGAGGCATCAGCGTGAACGCCACGGTGTCGTTCACCGTGGCGCAGGCGCTCGCCGTCGGCGAGGCCGTCGAGCGCGGACTGAGGCGTCGCGAGGCCGACGGGCACGACGTCTCCGAGATGGCACCGGTGAGCACCATCATGGTCGGCCGGACCGACGACTGGATCAAGGTGGTGGCCAACAAGCGCGGCATCATCACCGATCCCGGGTACCTCGAGTGGGCGGGCGTCGCTGTGATGAAGCACGCCTATCGCCTCTACCAGGAGCGCGGCTACCGCACTCGGTTGCTGGCCGCGGCGTACCGCAACCACCACCACTGGTCGCAGTTCATCGGCGGCGACGTGGTGCTCACCATCCCGTACCCGTGGGCGCAGCGCTTCAACGGCTCGGACGTTGCCGTCACCAACCGCATGGACGAGCCCGTCGACCCCCGGATCGTCACCGAGCTGCGCGCGAAGTTCGACGACTTCCGCAAGGCCTACGACGTCGACGGGATGACGGTGGCCGAGTTCGACGACTACGGCGCCACGCGGCGGACGCTGCGCCAGTTCATCGGCGGTTACGCCGAGCTCTGTCAGATGATCCGCGACGTGATGGTCCCGAACCCCGACAAGTGACGTCGAGGAAGAGCGAACGGAGCTAGCGAGGCCCTACCGAGCCGACGCCAGGGCCTCGGCCGTACGCTTGATGCCGATCATCGTCTTGTGCGAGAACAGGGCTCCACCGAAGTTGAGTGGACCGTTCCAGACCCACCGCGCGAAGCCGACCTCGGACCCGTCGGCTCGCATCCGAAGGATGAGCCGCGTGCCGCCATCGCCGGTGGGCCGGAGCACCCACGCCATCGAGTTCTCCGACCACGTCTCGGGTACGGATCCGGTACCGAGCTGGTCCGCTGTCAGCGTTCCTGCGACCGTGACGAACGCCTCGCCGGGGTCTGCTCGGACGACCTCGTACGCCACCATGTCGTTGATGTGGATGGTGTCGCCCACCTGCACGCCCTGCAGATCGGGGACGACTCGTTCCGAGAAGCGCCCGTCGACGAAGTCGGCGGATCCGGTGGCGCGGTAGAACCAATCCCAACCGTACCAACCGGCGCGATGCTGTCCCATCTGCTGTACGAGGGCGTACACGACGTCCGGTGGAGCGTCGATGGAGACGGCCTTGGTCGAGACCTCACGCTGCGCCGGGAAGAGTTCGTCACCAGGGAGAGACGTCGCAACCTCCTCGGCCGTGGCGCCCCAGGCATCCGTGAGCGACCGGGTCGTCGGTGGAACCACCAGGAACCCGACCACGACGATCAGGACGAACAGCCCGAGTCCGATACCTACCCACTTCAGGATCGCGAGAGCGGTTGCCATCGCCACCAACTCCAAACGGCGAGGAGAGGTGTCGAGGAGCGCATGTCGGACCTTCCGTGGTGGCCTCCGCAGGCAGCACGATCGTTGCGCAGGGATGGTCGCTACGGCCGCCCATGCGCTTCTGCGCACCGGCTTCGCCGCTCATCATCGTACTGCCGCTCGATCCCGCGTGCGACGACCAGTGGGCCGGCGTCAGGAATCGCGCATCAGCCGCTCCGAACGCCATACGCGTACGACCCGGACACGTTCATCGTCCATGCGGCACACGATCCGGAACGGTGCCATGATCGGTTCGCGCAACCAGGTAGCCTCGAACTCGGGAACCACGCGACCGCTCTCAGCGAAGTGCGCGAGTTGGTCGACGCGGGCCAAGACCTCCCCGACCAGGCGCTCGCCGACGTCCGGGATGCCCTGAACTGCGTACCAGGCTTGGACCTCGTCCAGGTCGCGAACCGCGCTTTCCGCGAAGCTGACGGTGTGCAACCGAGCCATCAGCCAAGGCCGAGTCGGCGGCGCACCTCTGCCAACGGGACCTCGAGCCCCTCGTCGAGATCCGCGAGGCCTGCGACGACGGCGCGCATGAACGCGCGCTCTTCCTGGGCTGCCTCGAACTCCAAGAGCCCTTGCACGACGGCGACACCCCTGCCATGACTCGTGAGCAGGACGGGCCGACCCGTCTCGCCCGTGCGCCGGACCACCTTGCCGGGGTTGACCTTGAGGTCACCCAGTGGAACGACGTCTTCGGAGAACTTGACGGAACGGCTCATCTCGACCTCGCTACGATACCAAGATTCAGGACCTGACAATAGCACCCATCCGATGAGCCTGCGTCGTTGCGTACGCCGAACCCGCAACGACGCGATCGATCGCGATCCGTGCGACCCGGACACGATGGTGGCCGCCCTCGCCGAACCAAGGGCCGCCCCTCGGGTAGCGTCGTGGATGCGTCGCCCTCCTCCCGAAGCCGCCGGCCCCGACCAGGAGTCGGTCTGGAACTACCCCAGGCCCCCCGCCCTCGATCCGTCGACCGAGCACGTGATCGTGACCTTCGCCGGCGCGACGCTCGCCGACAGCCGCCGCGCGATCCGCGTCCTCGAGACCTCGCACGCGCCGGTGTACTACCTGCCGCCCGAGGACGTGCGGACCGACCTGCTCGTGCCGGTCGAGCGCCGCACCGGCTGCGAGTTCAAGGGCGTCGCCGCCTATGCCGACGTCGCCGTCGGCGAGCGCCGAGCAGCATCCGCGTGCTGGTGGTACCCGGCACCCACGCCGGCCTTCGCGGCGATCAAAGGCTGGATCGCGTTCTACCCGTCACGCGTCGACCGCATCACCGTCGACGGCGAGACCGTACGCCCGGTCGGCGGGGACTTCTACGGCAGTTGGGTCACCTCGCGGGTGGTGGGGCCCTTCAAGGGCGGTCCCGGTACCGAGGGCTGGTAGCCGCCATGCGCATGACCAACCGGTCGTGCTAGATTGACCATATGGATGCGTTCCACCCACCGGCACCGCGACCGCACGGGGTCCTCCACGACCTCGGCCTCGATCCCGCGCCCAGCGAGCTGATCGCGGCGGTCAAGGCGGGCATCGAGACCCGCGTGTTCGTCGACCTCGCCCGCCGCCTCGGCGTGAGCGAGGCGCACCTGGGCGAGGTCGCCGGCATCGCCCCCAGCACGCTGACGCGCCGCAAGCGCAGCGGCACGCTCGTACCGGCCGAGAGCGAGCACGTCCTGCGGCTCGCCGCGCTCTTCGAGCGCGCCACGCAGGTGTTCGAGGACGAGAGCGACGCCGCCGATTGGTTGCGCACGCCCAACCTCGCGCTCGGCGACGTCGCACCCCTCGCGATGGCCGACACCGAACTCGGCGCCCGCGAGGTCGACGACCTCCTCGGCCGCATCGAGTACGGCGTCTACAGCTGAGCCGCGTGGACGACGACCTGCGCGCCTGGCGACTGGTGCGACCGGCCTACGGCGACACCGCGAACGCGTTCTCCGGCGAGGGCGCGCGCCGCTACGGCGGACGCTGGAACGCGCCCGGCCGAGCCGTCGTGTACGCCAGCCTCCACCTCTCGCTCGCGGCGCTCGAGACCCTCGCCCACGCCGACCGCCGCCGCTTCGAGCGCGAGCACGTCGCCTTCCAGGTGCACGTGCCCCACGACCTGGTGCTCGAGCTGCGCGACGACGACCTCCCGTCCGACTGGCGCGCCCGCCCCGTCAGCCACGCCGCTCGCGCGATCGGCGACGCTTGGCTCGAGCAGCGCGCCAGCGTCGCCCTCAGCGTCCCCAGCGTGCTCGTCCCGCAGGAGCGCAACCTGCTGCTGGCGCCGGACCATCCGCGGTTCGAAGAGGTGCGCCTCGGACCGGCCACGAGCTTCCGCTTCGACGAGCGGCTCTAGCGACGACTCGCGATCGACGCGCATGCGTCGAGGGTCACGCCGGCCCTGGTGAGGACCGCGATCACGAGGTCCATGCGAGAGCCTCCAGATGGGCG
>PWQI01000135.1 GCA_003556805.1 Trueperaceae bacterium
AGCTCGTCGTCGTTCACCGTGTGCGGCATGCCGGGGTAGATGCGCGTGATCACGTCGGCGCCCTGCGCCTCGACCTGTCGGGCGCTGGCGTGGACGCGCGTCTCGGGGATGTGACCGTCGACGTCCGAGCAGCCCAGGAAGGCAACGGTGCCGTCGAGGCGACGCGGGTAGGTGGCGGGGTCGACGTCGCTGCCGATCAGACCGCCCGAGAGCGCGACGACCCCGCCGAAGGTGCCGCCGGTGCGCGCCACCCACTCGAGCGCCAGGCAGGCGCCTTGGCTGAACCCCGCGATCACGATGCGCTCGCGCGGTAGGCCCGCGACCTCGAGCGTGGCGACGGTGCGGTCGAGTACGGCGAGCGCCGAGCCGAGGTGCGGCTGGTTGCTCTCGACGCTCTCCATGAAGCGCTGTGGGTACCAGACGTTGTCGGTGGCGTCGGGCGCCAGGTACGTGACGTCCGGTGCGCCGCGTTCGCGCAGCGCCTCGACCAGGCCGAGGATGCCCTGCGCCGAGTCGCCGCGGCCGTGCACGAGGACCACGCCGACGCTGGCCTCGCCGGGAGGCGGGCCGGCGCGCAGGATCGGCGCGCCGGCGTGGGGATCGCTCCGTGTCGGGCGCAGATCGACGCCGTTCACGCCGCGCTCCCTGGCGTGGTGGCAGCGCTCAGGTCGGGCAGCACGGCCTCGATCTTGGCGCGATGCGGCTCGAGCCAGGGCGGCAGGATGAGGCGCTCGCCCAGCGCCGCGGGCTCTTCGTCGACGGCGAAGCCTGGCCCGCTCGTCGCGAGTTCGAAGAGCACGCCGCCCGGCTCCATGAAGTAGACGGACTGGAACCAGAAGCGATCGATGATCTCCGACGGCCGCCGGCCGGCGGCGGCGACGGCCTCGCGCAGCGCTGACTGGTGGGGCTCGTCGTCGACGGTCCAGGCGAGGTGATGGACGCTGCCGACCCCCCACGCGCCACGGCGCTCGTCGGCTGCCTCGCGCACGTCGAGGAGGTGGCCCGCGCCGGCACCCTGGGCGCCGGGGAGGACGAAGCGGTGCCAACCCTGCTCCTCGGCGTGGTGCTCGAAGCCCATCACGCCTTCGAGGAACGCGCGGCTGGGCGCGATGTCGCGGACCGGCACGCGGGCACCGTGGAGGGCGCGGATCTGGTGCTCGGCAGGGACCGGGCCGTCGTCCCATGCCGTGAACGTGAACGGGGCGTCGGCCTCCACGAGCGCGAGCCGCATGCCGTGCGGGTCGGCGAACGGCAGCGTGGCCTCGCCGAAGCTCGTGCGCTGCTCGTCGACGCGGACGCCGTGCGCGTGCAGGCGCTCGGTCCAGTAGGTGAGGCTGCCGTGTGGCACGGTCAAGAGGGTCTCGCTCACCACCCCGACACCGGGGGTGCCGGGCTTGGCGTGGGCCCACGGGAAGAAGGTGATGTCGGTCCCGGGGTTGCCGTCGGCGTCGGCGTAGAAGAGGTGGTAGGTGGAGGGGTCGTCCTGGTTGACGCTCTTCTTGACCAGGCGCAGGCCGAGGAGGTCGCGGTAGAAGCGCAGGTTCTCGACTGGGTCGCCGGCGATCGCGGTGATGTGGTGCAGGCCACGTGGTGGGGTCGGGGTGGGGTGTGTCATCTGGTGTCCTCCTGGACCGGGGTGAGGGCGTGCGCGCCGGCGGCACGGTTGGGTTCGGGCTGGTTGCCCGCCGCTGCCGCGGCGCGGCCGAGCCTGCGCAGCAGCGTCGAGAGCGTCGCGAGTTCGTCGGCGTCGAGCGAGTCGAAGGCGTCGACGACGCGCGCGACATGGGCCGGGAAGACGGCCTCGAGCAGCGCCGTTCCGGTGGCCGTGAGGGCGACGCGGCTTATGCGGCGGTCGTCGGCGTCGCTCTCGCGTTGCACCAGGCCGCGGCGCGCGAGGTTGTCGATCACGACGGTGACGTTGCCACTGCTCTTGAGCAGCTTGCGACCGATCTCGCCGTGCGTGAGGGGGCCGAGGTGCCACACCGCCTCGAGCACGCCGAACTGGCTGGTGGTGAGGGAGGCCTCGGCGAGTGGACGGTTGATCCGCGCGTCGACGGCCGCCGTGGCGCGCGACAGCTTGATGTAGGTGTCGAGTGCGAGGCGTTCGCGGCGCGTGCCGTGGTGTTTGGTGGCCATGGGCCCCTTCCCGGTCCGTTCGGCGGCCGCGACCCGGCCGCATCGATACCGCTCGACATCGAACGGTTTGACATCAAGATATATGCCATGTTCCGGAACGTCAAGCGGTCCAGCGACACGGGCCTCGCGATGGCCCGCCGGGTGGGCGGTCGTCGGCCCCGTGCTCAGCCGTCGCCCGCAGGCACCTCGGGTCGCGGCACCGAGAAGAGCTCGCCGATGCGCGCGTAACCCGTCCCCGCCAGGCGTGCCACCGGCGCCAGCGCAATCATGTCGATCCGGTGCGGTGGCGTGAAGATGGCGTCGTCGACGTGGACGTGCACGATCCTGGCGAACACCACGTGGTTGTGCGCCACGCCGTCGTCGTCGACCACGGCGACCTCGTCCACCACGCGCGCCTCGAGGTGGGCGCGGGCGGCCGCCACGCGCGGGGGGCGGACCGCGGTGCTCGGCGCCGTCTCGAGGCCGGCGAACGCGAACTCGTCGTGCCCCGGCCCCGACTCCACCGAACTGGCGTTCATCGCTGCCGTGAGGCCGTCGCTGACGACGTTCACCACGAGTTCGCCGGTCGCGCGCAGGTTCGCCAACGAGTCCTTCGGGCCGCCGCCGCGCTGCCCGATCGACACGATCAGCGTCGGCGGGCTCGAGGCGACCAGGTTGAAGAAGGAGTACGGCGCCAGGTTGAGCCGACCCCCCGCGTCGAGCGTGCTGATCCAGCCGATCGGGCGCGGGACCACCAGGGCGGTGAGCAGCAGGTGACGGTCGCGCTCGGTGAGGGTGGCTGGATCGATGTCCATGCCGTTCACCGTACCTGGGCCGGCGAGCCCGGGCAACGCTCTGGACGTACGATGGTGCATGGACACCGCGCACCCCGATCGATACGAACGCATGTCGTACCGCCGTTGCGGTCGCAGCGGCCTGCGGCTCCCCACCGTCTCGCTCGGCCTGTGGCAGCGCTTCGGCGGCGACACGCCCTATGAGAGCGTGCGCGAGCGGCTGCGCACCGCCTTCGACCTCGGCATCACGCACTTCGACCTGGCCAACAACTACGGGCCGCCACCAGGGTCGGCCGAGGAGCAGTTCGGCGCAGTCATGACGCGCGACCTCGCGCCGTACCGCGAAGAGTTGGTGATCAGCACCAAGGCGGGGTACCGCATGTGGCCGGGACCGTACGGCGAGTGGGGCTCGCGCAAGTACCTGCTCGACAGCCTCGAGGCCAGCCTGAGGCGCATGCGCCTCGACCACGTCGACATCTTCTACTCGCACCGCTTCGATCCCGACACGCCCCTGGAGGAGACCATGGGCGCCCTGGCCAGCGCCGTGCAGCGCGGGCTGGCCACCTACGTCGGCGTGTCGTCGTACTCGGCGGCCAAGACCCGCGAGGCCGAGCGCATCCTGCGCGAGATGGGCGTGCCGCTCCTCATCCACCAGCCGTCGTACTCGATGCTGAACCGCTGGATCGAGGCCGACCTGCTCGCCGCCGTGGGCGAGCTCGGCGTCGGCGTCATCGCCTTCTCGCCGATCGCCCAGGGCCTGCTCACCGACAAGTACCTGCGCGGCGTGCCCGCCGGTGCGCGCGCTGGCCACGCGGACAGCTTCCGCGACGAGTTCCTGCGCCCCGAGCTGCTCGACAAGGTCCGCGCGCTCGCTGCGATCGCGACCGAGCGCGGCCAGAGCCTGGCCCAGATGGCACTCGCCTGGTGCCTTCGCAACGACAGGATCACCTCGGTCTTGATCGGCGCCAGCACGAGCGACCAGATCGTCGAGAACGTCGCCGCACTCGACAACCTCGACTTCACCGACGACGAGATCGCGGCCATCGACCGCCACGCCACCGAGAGCGGCGTCAACATCTGGGCGCGCTCGCACGAGTCGGGCTGACGCAACCGGAGGCCGCGAGCAGGGCGGCGACTGCACTGCGCTTGCGCGGCGCACCGCGAGTGCGCTACACTTCGCAGGCTGTAGCCTCGCGGGTAGTGGGGCATCCGCCCTGCCCTGCACGCTGGCATCGTCCGCCCCCTCGGACCCAGGAGAGCATCATGAAGTACAACAAAGGCGCCATCATGCGCTCGATCGAGCAGCCCTTCGTTCGTGACGACCACCCCGAGTTCGAGACGGGCGACACCGTGCGCGTCGACTACAAGGTCGTCGAGGGCACCCGCAGCCGCATCCAGGCGTTCGAGGGCGTGGTCATCGCCCGCAAGAACGGCCGCGGCGCCCGCTCCACCATCACGGTCCGCAAGGTGTCGGCCGGCGAAGGCGTCGAGCGCGTGTTCCCGCTCGCGTCGCCGATGATCGACAAGATCGTCATCGTGCGCCGTGGCCGGAGCCGCCGCTCGAAGCTGTACTACCTGCGCGAACTGCGCGGCAAGGCCTCGCGCCTCAAGACCGACGTCGCCCGCCAGGAAGCCGACCGCGCCGCCGTGCGCGTCGCGCGCGACGCGGAGAAGAACGGCTGAGCGACCGCTCCCGTTCACCCCGACGTCGACGGCGCCGGACCCGCGGGTCCGGCGCCGCGTTCGTCGTGCCGCGTATGGTTCGCACGTGTGTGCCATCCTGACGTCATGCGCGTGACGATCGACCTTCCAGACGACACCGTGATCGTTCTCGACCGGCTCCGTCGGGCAACGGGTCGTTCGAGGACGTCGTTGGTGCGGGAGGCGGTGGAGCGCTTCCTCGAGAAGATAGCCGACGGTGATCGTGCTGCTGCGTTCGGCGCCTGGCGTGACATCGATGTCGAAGGCCTCGATCGGCTCCGGACCGAGTGGGGAAGGACTGAGCCGTGAAGGCCTCGGTGGACACCGATTTCCTTGACACACTCCTGGCGCACCGGTAACCTACGGGTCGCCCTTGCAAGAGGGATCCCGACGTGGGGCTGTGGCGCAGTTGGGAGCGCGTCTGAATGGCATTCAGAAGGTCAGGGGTTCGAATCCCCTCAGCTCCACCACGATGACGACGGCCGCGAGTGCCTGCGGCCGTCGTTTCGTTGCGGTCCAGTCAAGGCCCTCGGAGAACCGGGTCTCGAAGCCCTGACAATCCTCACCCGTGCCGTCCGCCGATGGCGTTGGTGGGCTGTTCGTGTGCCACGTCGGTAGGACACCTTCATGTTCATGGCGGCAGGTTTCACGTCGCGAGCGTCGACCCAGCACTATCGTGGCGGCGGAGGGTCACGTGAGCAACGACATGAACGTCACGATCACTCGGTTGGACATCCCGTTCGGCAACCTGGTCTGGATGCTCGTGAAGGTATCGATCGCCGCGATCCCCGCCGGCATCATCCTCACGGTCGTCTGGGCCATCGTGGGCGCGCTGTTCGCAGGCATGTTCGGCTGGCGTTGAACACGTGCCCGCGAACGAGGTACAGCGAGCGCATGGCGGCGCCCGTGTCGGATCCCTGGCGCACGACGGCTGCACGTTCGCGTACCGCGTCCAAGGTACGGGTGCGCCGGTGGTGCTCATCCAGGGCGTCGGCCTCCACGGCGACGGCTGGGCGCCGCAGGTGGACGTGCTGAGCCAGGCCTTCGCCTGCCTCAGCTTCGACCATCGCGGCATGGGCGCCAGCCAGCCGCCGGACGGTGCGGTCACCGTCGAGCGCCTGGCGGGCGACGTCCTCGCGCTCATGGACGCGCAGGGGTGGGACTCGGCGCACCTGGTCGGTCACTCGCTCGGCGCCCTGGTCGCGCTCGAGGTCGCCGCCACCGCGCCGTCGCGTGCTCGTAGCCTGTCGCTCCTGTGCTGCGTCGTGCGTGGTCGCGACGCGACGCGGGTGACCTGGCCGATCGCGCGGGTCGGTATGGCGGCGATGTTCGGCAACGCGAGGGCCCGTCGTTACGCGTTTCTCCGCCTGGTGCTCCCGCCCAGCGCGTTGCGGGGCGCCGACCTCGACGCGCTCGCCTCGTCGCTCGCACCGCGCTTCGGTCACGATCTCGCCGAGCAGCCCGACGTGGTCGACGCGCAGCTCGCTGCGCTCCGGCGCTACGACGCCCGCCCGCGGATCGGCCAGCTACCAGAGGTCCCGACGCTGGTGGTGAGCGCGGCGCACGACCCGATCGCCCCGCCGCGCTTCGGTCGCGACCTCGCGGGCGCGATCCCCGGTGCGCGCTTCGTCTGCATCCCCGATGCGGCCCACGGTGTGACGATCCACCGCGCTGCTGAGGTGAACGCGCTCCTCCACGAACACCTGGCCGATCGTCAGTCGAAGTCGATCTCGAGCTCGTAACGATCACGACCGTCGCGTTCGAGCTCGAGCTCGAAGGAGCGGCCATCGCGTCGGTACTCGGCTTCGATCTCGTCGTCGTCGACCTCGAGGTCGATGCGTCGCCAACCGTCGGCGATCAACTGTGCGTGGAAGTGCTCGTAGACGTCGCGGAGTCGCGCCGAGGTGGTGAACGCCGTCTCCGAGTCGCGGCCGTCGATGCTCTGACGC
>PWQI01000316.1 GCA_003556805.1 Trueperaceae bacterium
GCCATGCGGACGGCCATCATGCCGATCCTGGAGGCGGCGTAGCAGGCTGCAACGGAGACCGACACGATCGACGCGACGGAGGGGATTGGGCATCATGGGCATGACCGTCACGCGGCACCTCGGCACGCTCGCGACGATGCTGCGTGGCCGCCAGGCCGACAGGTTCCGGGAGCGCGCGGTAGGGGCGACGGACGTCGAGCTGCAGTAACTGAAGGCGCGCGTCGAACGGCGCCGTGCATCACGTGCCCCGTTCCCCCCTGGCATAGTGGGCCCATGTCGATCGAGGTGCGACCCGCGTCCGTGTTCGAGGACGTCGCGGCGGTGCTGGGTCCGAGGCGGCCCGACGCGAACGTCTGCTGGTGCTTGAGCTACCGGATCCCGTCGAAGGAGAACAGCGAGCTGCGCGGACCCGAGCGCGGCGAGCGCGTCGCCGAGCTGATGGCGTGCGGGCCGATCGGGGTGCTCGCGTACGACGGCGACGAAGTCGTCGGGTGGGCAGCGGTCGCTCGGCGCGCGGAGACGACGTTCGCTCGCAGCCGGACGATCCCGCACGTCGACGAACTCGACGTGTGGTCGGTGTGGTGCATCCGCGTACGGCCCGGGCACCGTCGCAAGGGGATCTCGCACGCGCTGCTCGCGGGCGCCGTCGAGTACGCGCGGGCACAGGGGGCACCGGCGATCGAGGGGTATCCGGTCGACAACCGTGGGGAGAAGGTCGACACGACGATGGCGTACGTCGGCACCCGAGCGCTGTTCGAGAAGGCCGGGTTCGCGCGGGTGGCCGAGACCACGTCCGTGCTCGACGGGTTCCCGCGGGTGGTGATGCGGCGAGCGTTGAGCTAGGTCGCCGCACGGCCCGGCGCGGGTCGGGCGCCGGCCCGGTGGCGAGCGGCGAGCGGCGACCTGGGACATCGAACGACGACGGCCATGCGTCCACGCAGGCGCCCGTAGGATGGTGCCGCCGGCCTTCCGTGTGGGCGGTCGAGCGAGGGGCTGCCGATGCTGGACTTCGCCGCGGTCTTCATGCGACTGCGAGCCATCCGGGACCCGTACGCAGGTCGGCTCGAGCGGACCGTCGACCGCGCGTGGTCCGTGGGCGACCGCGGCTTCCTCGGGTGGACGAAGATCCTCCCGATCGCGCTCGCCGTCGCTCTGATCGGGGTCTTGTTCGCGCCCGTGCCGGTTCCCACGTAGGCCGCTTGCGGCGCGCCGCCACGCGCCACCCCCTGCTCGCCCCGCGCAGGTCGCACTCCCGTCGCATCGACCTGCAGCACCGCCTCGTGTGCGAGGTGCTTACGGACGAGCGTGTCGTGAAGGTCCTGCGCATGTGGACGCACTACGAGTAGTCGCCCACGCCGGCCGACGTCTTCCGCGGCACCTCCGCCAGCAGGTTGAGCTGCAGCCAGCTCGGGAACGCCGCGCACAGGGCTTGCGGGCCGTGCAGCGCGATGCGGCCGTCGTCGAGCGCGCGCGTGAGGGGCAGGTCGCCGTACCAGACCCAGACGAGCGTGCGGCTGTCGCTCTCGACGTCGAGGTCGTGGTCGAAACCGGGGTCGTTGACGCACACGTCGACGCCGGAGCGCTCGCACACGAGCCAGCGCCGTCGCCGCGTCTCGGGTTGGTCGACCAGTACGAAGCGGATGACCGTGCGGCCGTCGGGGAGCAGCTGCGTGTTCATGCGCCGGTGCATGTCCCAAAGGATGAGGTCGGGGTCGGCGCGCTCGTCGCTGAGCGTGGCCGGGAGCCACGACTTGCTCCACACCGCCAGCGACTCGATCGCCGGCATGAGCGCCTGGCCGGACTCGGTGAGGCGGTACTCGATGCGGCGTCCGACCCGTACGCGCTCGACGATCGCGGCGCGCTCGAGCGTCCGTAGGCGGCGCGTGAGCAGGGTGGGCGACATGCGCGGCACGCCGCGGTGGATGTCGTTGAAGTGCCGTGCGCCCAGCCCCAGTTCGCGCAACACGAGCAGCGTCCAGCGCTCGGCGAGCACCTCGGTCGCCAGGGCGAGCGGGCAGTACTGGCCGTATCCGGGCATCTTGCGATCATGCACGCCGAGTTCGGCGCGCCGTGCCGCGGGCACTACAGATGTGGGAGTTGAAGCGCTGCGGTGTTTCGGGCAGGGTCGGGTATCCAACGTCGCCGTCACGCCGCTGCGAGGAGCGCCGGCGCGACGTGAGGACGGGAGGACCGCACATGTCGGAAGCGATGCACCACCTACTGGAGTACCCGCTGCTGAGAGCCATCTTCGGACGCCGCGCGCGGCGCTTCGGCCTGGGGATGAAGGTCCCGTCCGGGCCCTTGGCGTACACGTCGCGGCACGACCCGATGCCACTCTCGGAGCTCGAGCGCAGCCTGCTCCTGGCGGTCGGCACCGGCGTGTCGGGCTGGAGCTTCGGCGTGCCCTACGGGCCGGACCGCCCCGATCAGCACGCGCACTACTCGCTGCGGTTCACGGGCCGCACGGCGCCCACCGCGGGCGGCTTCGGCACCCCGGCGATGCTGGTCACCGACGATGACGGGACCTACCTCACCGACACCCGCGACGTGACGCCCGAGCGGATGCTGGAGTTCGAGGAGACCCTGGACGACGCCGAGCGGGTGGTCGCCGTGGTGCGCGCGCACACCGTCAGGCTCTCGGACGAGCGGCTCGACCTCCCTGCCGCGCCGCCGCACATGCTCGAGCCGAACCTGTGGATGGCGAACGCGCCGGGGTCGACGATGTTCATGCCCATCGCAGACGCCAGCGAGTCCTTGCTCGCGCTGATGGCCATGGCGCTCGCCAACGGCAACGTCATCGTCGACGACGCCGCGGGCCGGACCGCGGGCGATCTCGAGCCGTTCGTCCGTAGCGGCCTGCTGAACGGCGCCAAGCGCATGCCGCTCTCGGTGGTGCAGCAGGTGTCGTACGAGTCGAACTGCTCCGAGGCCGCCTTCATGGCGCACAACGTGGTGCTGACCATGCAGGCGATGGGCCTGGGTGGGCTCTACTTCGCGGGTCTGAACCGTTGGAGCATCCTGGGCGCGTTCGAAGGCGACGGCATCCAGGGCTTCGGCTTCCGCTTCCAGCGCGACGAGCGCTGGACGCTGCCGAACCCGGTCGGGCTCGATGACCACTTCGAGGGGATGTGCCCGCCGTACCACGCCGACATGCGCGCGGCCGTGGCCGCCTTCGTCGAGCGCAAGTTCGGGCCGGGCGGCACGTACGACCCAGCCGCAGCGGGTCCGTGGAGGGACGCTGCGGCGGTGCGCGCGAGCGTACGGCGGTACGACGACGCCTTCGTCGACTGCCTCGGCGAGGTGGCGCAGTACGTGTTCGACACCTACGGCCGGTTCCCCGGTGCCTTCACCACCATCGCCCTGCCCGGCTTCGTGCAGGCGGTGCACCTCGACACGGAGTTCTACGACGAGCGCTACCGCAAGGGCGCGTACCTGGACACGCACGCGGAGCACATGCGGCGCTGGCACGGCTGATGGCAAGGCCCGGCGCTGAGGTGCGCACGTGACGACGAGGATGCGAGGGCGAGCGGACGCTCGCGACGGTCAGGGCCGAGGGCGTGCCCGCGGGCATCGATCCCGAGGACCACGTCGCAGCGATGGCGGTGACGCTCGAGCAGCTCGCGGCGTTCGTGGAGGCACCTTCGTGGGCGCGGCGACGCGTGCTCCACGACCTCGTACCTCGTTGCCGCCAGCGATGCAGACTGGGCGCACACGGAGGACCATCGTGGCAGAGAACAGGACCGAACCCACGGACGCCAGCGTCGAGGACTACTTCGCCTCGCGGGCGCGGGCCAGTGCGCAGCGGCGTGAGGACTGCCAGGAGCTGGTCGCGAACGTGAAGGCCGCGAGCGACGAGCATCTGGACCTGCCGTCCGTGCTCGGCCCGCACAGGACGAGCAAGGCGTGCCCGTACTTCGAGCGGCTGGCCGACCTCGACATGGGCGTGCTGGAGCGGCTCGTCGCAGGCTCCGTGGGGGAGGTGCGGTGGCGGTATGGCTGACGTGCCGGACGTGCCTGGGTTGCCTTCCTCTCGGTTCGATCGTGCCGGCGAGCGACGCGTGATCGTGATCGAGTTCGTGACCCTCGATGGCGTCGTCCAATCGCCCGGTGCTCGGGACGAGGACGCGGGGTGCGGCTTCGCGCACGGCGGGTGGATCTGGCCGTACTCGGACCCCGAGCTGTCTGCGGTCATCCGCCAGGAGATGGCCATGCCCTTCGACCTGTTGCTGGGGCGTAGGACGTACGACATCTGGGCGCGTCATTGGCCGCAACGCGCCGACGTGTGGCCAGGCGTCAACTCGGCGACCAAGTACGTCGTCTCGCGGACGGTGACGGTGCACGCGTGGCAGCCGACCGTGCGCATCGCGGGGGACGTCGCGGAGCGGATCGCGGCCATGAAGCGCGAGCCGGGTCCGGACCTGCACGTGTACGGGAGCTCCGAGCTCGTGCAGACGCTCCTGGCGCACGATCTGATCGACGCGTTGTGGCTGAAGATCCACCCGATCACGCTCGGCGCTGGCAAGCGGCTGTTCGCCGCTGGGGCGATCCCGGCGGCGTTCGCGGTGACGCAGAGCACGGTCACGCCGAAGGGCGTCGTCGTCGTGCGCTACGAGCGCGCGGGCGACGTCGCGACCAGGCCGTGAGCGACGGCGTGACCGCGCCGCGACCGTGGCTGCGTGCATCACGTCCTCGCCCTCGATCGGAACGAGCCGGAGCGGCGGCCTGCCTTCGTGAACGTCGTCGGGAGCGCGAGCGAGAACCTGCTGTCCGCTGGCGACGACGCCTGCCGCAGCCTCGATGCGCAGGCGGCGGCGCTCACCTACCGGCGGGTGAACCTGGACGCCCACCGGTCCGATGGCGGCGTCGAGGACCTCGACGCCGCCATCGGGTTCTTCAACGAGTTCGGCCTGGACCTCGAGGGGCGCGCCGACATCGAAGGAGCCTGGGCAGACGGCTGCACGGGCTTGCGGGACATGCCGGTCGAGGTCGCCTTGATGCGCACCCCGGACGGTCGTGGCCGGCTGGAGTTGTCCCGGTTCCTGTCGCCGCGCGTGTTCGCGGATCACCGAGGAGCGTCGGTGAACGCGCTCGGGTACCTACGCGTCATGTTCACCGTGGAGGACGTCGACGACACGCTCGCCCGGCTCACCAGACACGGCGCGGAGCTCGTCGGCGAGGTGGTCCAGTTCGGCGACACGTACCGGCTCTGCTACATCCGCGGCCCCGAGGGCACTCTCATCGCGCTCGCCCAGGACCTCGCGCCGCGGCCGTCGGCATGCGTCCGTCGAGGGAGGTCTCTCATGGCGGGGCTGACGCGGCCTGGCTTGACGCGCGGAACGCGCCAGGCCTATCTTCAACCACATGGTTGAAGGTGGTCTCGATGAGGTCTTCAAGGCGCTGGGTCATCCCACGCGCCGGGCGATGCTCGCCGACCTCGCGGGGCGGGAGCGCAGCGTGGGGCAGTTGGGCGAGCCGTTCGCGATCTCGTTCGCGGCCGCGTCGAAGCACGTGCAGGTGCTGGAGCGCGAGGACGACGCGTCCTGAAGGGAGCCCTCATGTCCAGCATCACGCCCAGGAAGGTGACGCCGTTCCTGATGTTCACGGGTCGTGCCGAGGAGGCGTTGACCCTCTACCGCGAGCTCTTCGACGACGCGGCGTTCGACGTGGTCGAGCGGTACGGCCCGGAGGGCCCGGGCGCGGAGGGTTCGGTCATGCACGCGCGGTTGCGCATCGGCGATCAGGTGTTGATGGCGTTCGATAGCCCGCCGGTGCACGCGTTCGACTTCACGCCGTCGTTGTCGTTGTTCGTCTCGTGCGACAGCGAGGAGGAGATCGATCGGCTGTTCGCGGGCCTGAGCGAGGGCGGCTTCGTGATGATGCCGCTCTCGACGGAGTATGGGTTCGCGGCGAAGTACGCCTGGTTGAGCGACCGCTTCGGTGTGTCGTGGCAGTTGTCGTTGCGGCTCGGGTTCGATGGCGCGGACTGACGTGGCGGACTTCGGGGCGCTGCTGGCGCTGGGCGTCGTGCGCTTCGAGCGCCTGTTGCCCGGCCCGATCGAGCGCGTGTGGGCGTACCTGACGGAGCCGGAGAAGCGCGCTCGTTGGTTGGCGGGTGGCGAGATGGAGTTGCGCGTGGGCGGTCGGGTGGAGCTGCGCTTCCGGCACGCCGACCTGTCGCCCGTCTCGGCGCCGACGCCGGAGCGGTTCGCTGCCAGCGCGGAGGCGAACGCGGTGCTGGGGACGGTGACCGTGTGCGAGCCGCCGCGCTGGCTTGCGTTCACGTGGGGCGAGGGTGGCGATCGCTGGTCGGAGGCGGCCTTCGAGCTCGCGGCGGTGGGCGACGGCGTGCGGCTGACCGTCACGCACCGGCGCCTGGGCGAGGAGCCGGCGGGGCCGACGCTGCCTCGAGCGGAGCGGCCGCGTCGCTTCGCGGCGTGCGCCGGTTCGACGTGGCGCCAGAGGTGGTGTTCGACGCCTTCACGGTGCCCGAGGCGATGCGGGTGTGGTGGACGGAGCAGACGAGCTTCGACGTCGACCTGCGGGTCGGTGGCCGC
>PWQI01000247.1 GCA_003556805.1 Trueperaceae bacterium
CGGTAGACGCCGCTGCGTGCCAGCAGTTCGGTGTGGCGGCCCTGCTCGATCACCCGGCCGTCGTCGACCACGACGATGCGATCGGCGTGCTGGACGGTGGCGAGGCGGTGGGCGATCACCAGCGTGGTGCGCCCGCGTGCGAGCTCGGCGAGCGAGCGCTGGATGGCGCGTTCCGTCTCGGTGTCGAGCGCGGAGGTGGCCTCGTCGAGCACAAGGAGCGGCGGGTTCTTCAGGAACATGCGCGCGATCGACAGGCGCTGCTGCTGCCCGCCGGAGAGCTTCACGCCGCGCTCGCCGATCACCGTGTCGAGTCCGTCCGGGAGCGCGTCGACCACCTCGTCGAGGCGGGCGCGTCGCACGGCCTCGAGCACATCGTGCTCGCTCGCGCCCAGGCGGCCGTAGGCGACGTTCTCACGCACCGTGCCGCCGAAGAGGAAGACGTCTTGCTGCACCACGCCGATCTGCCGCCGCAGCGAGGCCAGCGTCACGTCGCGAACGTCGACGCCGTCGACGGTGATGCGCCCACCGGTCACGTCGTAGAAGCGCGGCAGCAGCGAGCACAACGTCGTCTTGCCGGCGCCCGACGGTCCGACGAAGGCGACGGTCTGGCCGGGGCGGACCTCGAGGTCGATGCCGCGCAGGACGGGTCGGCCGTCGCCGTACTCGAAGGTGACGCCCTCGTAGCGGATGTGTCCCGTGAAGGCCGGTGCGGTTCGCGCGTCAGGGCGGTCGGCGACGTCGGGCTCGGTGGCCAGGAACTCCAGGTAGCGACGGAAGCCGGCGATCCCCTTGGGGTAGAGCTCGATCATCGCGTTGATCTTCTCGATCGGCCGGAAGAACACGTTGACCAGCAGCAGGAAGCCGACGAAGCCGCCCGCCGTGAGCTCGCCGCTGATCACGAAGTACGCGCCCGCCACCAGCACCACGACGTGCGTGAGCCGCATGCCGAGGTACGACAGCGACACGCTCGCGGCCATGAGCTTATAGGCCTGCAGCTTGGTGGTGCGGTAGGCGACGTTCTCGCCAGCGAACAGTGCACGCTCATGGTCTTCGTTGGCGTACGCCTGGACCACGCGGATGCCACCGACGTTCTCCTCGATGCGGGCGTTGAACGCCCCGACCCGCTGGAACAGGCGGCGCCAGTTGAGCGTCAGGCGGCCGCCGAACCGGACCGTCAGCCACACGGTGAGGGGCAGCACGGCCGTGGTGATGGCGGCCAACGGCGCGTTGATGGTGAACATCAGCGCCAGCGCGCCCAGGAGCGTCATGACGGCGATGAAGGCGTCCTCGGGCCCGTGGTGGGCCACCTCGCCGATCTCCTCGAGGTCCTTCGTGAGGCGGCCGACGAGGTGGCCGGTCTTCTGTTCGTCGAAGTAGCTGAACGACAGCTTCTGGAGGTGGTCGAAGGCCGTGCGGCGCATGTCGGTCTCGATGTTCACGCCGAGCATGTGGCCCCAGTACGTGACGATCGCGATCAGGCCCGTGTTCGTCAGGTACACGGCGAGGAGACCGAGCGACGCGATCACGACCAGCCCCCAATCGCCGCTCGGCAGCAGCCTGTCGACGAAGAGCGTGACGGCGATGGGGAAGCCCAGCTCCATCAGCCCCGATACGACGGCGCAGCCGAAGTCGAGGGCGAACAGGCGCTTGTACGGGCGGTAGTAGGCGAAGAAGCGGCGCAGCACGGCCCGCGATGGTACCGCGCCGGACGGGCCGTGGACGGGCACGTCTTCGTATGCCTGGCGACGCGACCCCACGGTCACTCCCGGGGGTCCGAAAGGAGACGGTATGCGTACCTCGTTTCTCGTCCGACAGCGGCTCGTGGGGGCGTCGGTCCTCGTCGCGCTCGGCCTCCTCGTGGCATGCGGCGGGCCCGGCGTGCCGACGCCCGCGGCGTGTACCGAGCCGACCGACCTGGCTCCGATCGCCGACGCTGCCCTCGCCGACGCGGTACGCGAGGCGCTCGGGGTCACCGCGGGCCCCACCTGCGGCGAACTCGCGACGCTGACCGTCCTCGACATCCAGGACCTCGGCGTCACGACGCTCGCGGGCCTCGAGCACGCCCACGCGCTGGTCACGTTGCAGGCGGATCGCAACGAAGTCGACGACGTCACGGTGCTGGCCGGCCTGAGCAACCTGCGGGGGCTCTGGTTCGGTGGGAACCAGGTGTCCGACATCGCTGCATTGGCCGGGCTGACCGAGCTCCGAGGCATCTCCTTCTGGAACAACCCGGTCACGAGCGTCGCGCCGATCAGCGGGATGACCCAGCTCACGCACGCGTACATCGGCGATACCCCTGCGCGTGACCACCACCTGCTCGTCGGCTTGACGCAGCTGCGGGTCCTCAACCTGAACCGCTCGGGCCTGACGAACCTGGACTTCCTGGCTGGGATGACCGAGATCGAGGAGTTCCACGCGACGTGGAACGACGAGCTCGTCGACGCGTCCGCGCTCGCGTCCGCGACGAAGCTCGTTCGTCTCGACCTTGGGGACACAGGGTTGACGGACGTCGCGTTCCTGTCGTCCCTGCCGGACCTTCGCATGGTCACCCTGTGGGGGAACCCCATCGCAGACGTCGGGCCTATCGAGGCGTTGAGCGCCCTCACGCACCTCGACGTCGGTGGCACGGGCTTGAACGACCTCGCGTTCCTGGCCAACTCGCCCGACCTGGCCTCGCTCTACGCCTGGAGCAACGAGATCGCCGACATCTCCGTCTTGGCATCCCTACCCGACCTCGTGACGGTGGTGATCCCCGGCAACGCGCTGAGCGACATCGGTGCGTTGGTCGCGAACGCCGGCTTCGCTGCCGGTGCGCAGCTGAACGTTGCGGGGAACTGCCTCGACGTGACGCCAGGCTCCGCGAACCGCAACGACATCGACGCCCTCGTCGACCGCGGTGTCGCAGTGGAGTTCGAGCCCCAACGCGACGGCTGCTAGCCGAAGCTCGAGCGCGGTGGCGAGCGCTCGTCAGCGTGACGGCGCTCGCCACGCGTCGTGCGCCACGTGTGCGCTCCGCTCGATCAGGGTCGTGATCGGTCGGCGTCGCTCGTGGAGGTCACGTCGTCGACCACCCATTCCGCCCCGGCGTAGACGTTGAACCGGCCTCCCCGGACGAACCCGGCGAGCGTCAGGCCGAAGCGCCGCGCGACGTCGACGGCGAGGCTCGACGGCGCCGAGACGGCGGCGAGCAGGCCCACGCCCGCGACCACGCACTTCTGCGCGAGCTCGAAGCTGGCGCGCCCGCTGACGCACACGAGCGCGCCTTGCACGGGCACGCGGCCCTCGAGGAACGCCCAGCCCAGCAGCTTGTCGAGCGCGTTGTGGCGCCCGACGTCTTCGCGCAGCGCGAGCAAGGCGCCGTCGGCGCCGAACAGGGCCGCGGCGTGCAGCCCGCCGGTGCGTTCGAACAGGTCTTGACGCTCGCGCATGCGCTCGGGCAGCGACGCGATCAGCGACGCGCTCACCGGCGCGATCGGCGACACCGATGCGCAGCCCGCCATGCTCAGCGCCTCGAGCTGACCCTTGCCGCAGACGCCGCAGGCGGAGGTGGCCGCGAATCGGCGCAGTTCGTGCGCCGCGGGGAGGCGCGCCCCCGGGCCGAGGTCGACGTTCACGACGTTGTAGTGCTGGTCTTCGTCGACGTCCACGCAGTAGGCCATGCCGGGCAGGTCGTGGCGCTCGCGCACGATCCCCTCTGCCAGCAAGAAGCCGGCGGCGAGTTCGAAGTCGGCGCCCGGGGTGCGCATCGTCACGACGAGCGGTTCCCAGGCGTCGCCGACGCGGTAGCGCAGCTCGAGCGGTTCCTCGCCGGCGACGCGGTCGTCGGCGCCACGCGCCCGACCGTCCGGTGGGCCGTAGCGGCGGACCCGGACGCGCGCAGCCGCTCGGGCGCGGCTCATGGTCGCGGCATGTCGGGGTCGGGGCCGCGGTCGCCCGCGGCGGTGCGCCTGACCGCGACGTGCGTGTGCTTGTAGGCGGGCGTCTCGGCCGGTGCGGAGCGTGCCGCGGGGTCGAGCAGCACGTTGGCCTCGGGCCAGTGCACCTGGACGGCCCCGGCGACCAGCGGCCCGATCGCTACGCGGCCGCGGAACGTGCCGAAGCGGTTCTCGACCACGACCGTGTCGCCGGCGCGCAGACCGAGCCGCTCGGCGTCGCCGGCGGCCAGCACCACCGCGTCGCGCGTCAGGCCGCCGAGCGGGTCGCGGTCTTGATGCACCATGCTGTTGAACTGCTTGCCGCGACGTGTGATCAGCGTGAAGGGGGCCTCGTCGTCGTGCGCCACCTCGGTCCAGAGCGCGCCGCCGAAGCGGGCGCGGCCACCCGGCAACGGGAACACGCCGTCCTCGCACAGATGGGCGCCGCCGTACTGGAACTGGTCGCCGCGCTGCGCGAGGAGCTCGATGCCGGCGTACGCCGGGACCACCCGCGCGATCTCGGCGCGCACTGCGGCGGTGTCGGCGAAACGCACGGCGTCCGCCACCGCGGGCCGTGCCCGCGCGACCATCTCGGCCAACACGAACCCCTCCGGGCGCGCCTCGACCACGCGCGGCCCCGCGATCTCCGGACTGAACACCACGCGCCGCTCGGTGGTCGTCTCGGTGACCCCGCCGGGTACCTCGTAGCGGGTGGTGGCAGGCAGCACCACGAGCGTGTCGGCCGGGTCGTCGAGCATGTGCGGCGACAGGGTCAGGTCCAGGTGGACGCGCAGCGGCACGCGCCCGAGCGCCTCGTCGACGCCGCGAGGATCGGGGAGCACCTCACGGAACGAGCCGCCGACGGCGAGTAGCACGTCGATGCGGCCGTCGCGAGCGGCGTCGATCATCGCAGGCGTGGTGAGGCCGGGTCGGCTGGGGACGTCGAAGCCCCAGGCCGTGCCGAGTTCGGCTGCGCGCTCGGCGCTGATCGGATCGCCGCCTGGGAAGGCGCTGGCGTAACAGCCCATCTCGGCGCCGCCCTGCACGCCGGAGTGGCCGCGGATCGGAATGACACCGCAGCCGTCGCGACCGACCATGCCGCGCGCGAGCGCGAGTTCCACCAGCGCGCGCACGTTCTCCTCGCCGTCGGCGTGATGCGTCAGACCCATGCCCCACACGAAGACACCGCTGCCCGACTTGCCGATCAGGCGCGCATAGGCCTCGATCTGCCCCTGCGGCACGCCGCTCTCACGGACGATGCGGTGCCAGGGCAGCGCCCGCACGTCGCGCTCGAGCGCAGGGAAGCCGCTCGTGGAGCGCTCGACGAAGGCGCGGTCGACCATGCCGCCCTCCACGAGCGCCTTGAGCGCGCCGCGCAAGAAGGCCCGATCGCCACCCGCGGCGACCTGGATGAACACGTCGGCGATCTTCGTGCCGAACAGCGCGCTCTCGACATCGCTCGGCACCCAGTACGCGTCCATGCCCGGTTCCAGGTAGGGGTTCACGAACACGACCTTCGTACCCGCCTTCTTGGCGTGATACAGGTACTTCATCAGCACCGGCTGGTTCTTGGCCGGGTTCGAGCCGACGAACGTGACCACGCTCGTGCCGATCAGGTCGCGGTAGCTGCACGTGGTGGCGGCCACGCCGAGCGCCGCCTTGAGCGCGACGGTGGACGGGGCGTGGCACACCCGCGCGGCGTTGTCGACGTTGTTCGTCCCCAACGCGCGCATCGCCTTTTGCGCCTGGTAGTACGTCTCGTTCGGGACGCCGCGGCTGGTGAGGTAGAGGTAGGTGCGCTCCGGGGTCGTCGCTCGCAGTCGCTCGGCGATCAGGTCGAGCGCTGCATCCCATGACACACGGGTGAAGCCTGGCTCGCCACGCCGCCTGACCATCGGGAAGGGCAGTCGGCCGAGCGCCCGCAGGTCGCGGGTGCGCAGCGTCCGCAGCGCAGCCACGTCGGCGAGCCGCGACGCCTCGAGCTCACCCAGCGTGTTGAGGCGCAACAACCGCAGTCGCACGTTGCACAGATGGACGCCGTCGACGGTCCAGTCCTTCAGGCCGTCGGTGCCGAGGGCGCAGCCGTCGCAGACGCCCTCGTTCAGGATGCGCCAAGCGTAGCCGAGGCGGTCGCGGTTCTCCCACGTCGCGCGGAACACCTCCGCGAAGTTCTCGAGGTGCGTGAGCGGCACGCGCGAGGCCCATGTGGACGGATCCCAGCCTGCGCTCGGCGGGCGGACGGGGTCCTTGGGACGGCTGCGGAAGATGCCGATGCTCGATACCTCCGGCCGGGGGTGTGCGTGGCGCCCCCGAGGTTCGTGGTGCGCTCAGCGTAGTGGATGCACGGCTGTCAATGAGTGAGGCAATCCATGGAGGATGGCCCGGCGGTCGGCTACACTCCGGGCATCGGTCACCGGCGGCCGAGGCAACGCGTGGAGCGCTGCCCGACCCGGATGGACCCTCGAGGAGGTCGCATGCCCGTCTACACGTACCGAGCGCGAGACCGGAGCGGCAAGATCGTGACCGCGACCATGGAGGCGTCCACCGAGCGCGAGGTCGCCGCCGCGCTGCGTGACAAGGGCATGTTCGTCGCCGAGATCAAGCCCCCGGCGCGCGGACTGAACATGGA
>PWQI01000217.1 GCA_003556805.1 Trueperaceae bacterium
ACTCGAGCGCCGTGACCGATCGAAGCCCCCGGCCCCAACCATGCTGGGCCGGATACGTACGCGTGCGGACCGATGCGGGCCCCGGCCTCGAGTCGCACGGGCCCCTCGACCACGGCCGTCGGATGGACGCTGCCCTCGAGCAGCGGCTCGATCCCATCGAGCAGATCGTCCAACCACGCGAGCGCGTCCCACGGCTGCGCGACGTCGCCCAGGCTGCGCCATGCGGATGGCAGTGCGGTCACGTCGGTCAAGTCGCTGACGGTCACCATGGGCCCACGATACCCGAGCGCAGCGGACCGCCAGGGGGTACGATTCGCAGGTCGTGCTGCACCTGGTGGTCAACCCCGTAGCCGGCCGTGGTCGGGTGCTCCCGCACCTGGACGGCCTCGTGCGTTCGTTGGAGGCCGCGGGGCTCGCGGTCACCGTGCATCGCACGGAGCACACTCGACACGCGACGCAGATCGTGATGCGGTTGCCCGTCGGCGCGATTCCCGTCGCTGTCGGTGGCGACGGCACCGTCCACGAGGTCGCCGCGGCCTGCCTACAGCGCGGACTCGCGATGGGCATCGTCCCTTCGGGTTCGGGCGACGACTTCGCCTTCGCGTTGGGCATGGACCGCTTCGACGTCCCTGCAGCCGTGCGCACGTTGGCAGAAGGTGCGGTGCGCCGCGTCGACGTCGGCATGGTCGCTGAGGCAGCGTTCGTCAACGCGTTCGGGACGGGCTTCGACGCCGACGTCGCGCGTCGCATCGAACACGCGCCCGCATGGTGCCGTGGCCTCGGCCGTTACATGTACGGCATCGCGACCGCGATGCGCGACTTCGCACTACGAGACGTTCGCGTCGAGGTCGACGGCCGCGAGGCGTACGCCGGACCGAGCCTCTTGGTCAGTATCCAGAACGGGCCGCGCGCGGGCGGGTCGTTCCTGTTCGCGCCCAGCGCCAGCCCGGACGACGCCCGCTTCGACGTCGTGGTGGCCGGGTCGTTCGGTCGCCTGGGCACGCTCGGGGTGCTCCCGCGGGTCATGCGCGGCACGCACCTGACCCATCCGCAGATTCACGCTGTGCGCGGTCACGAGGTTCGCGTCCAGTGGTCGGATCCGGTGGTGGGTCACGTCGACGGTGAGGTCTTCGAGCGGACGGCCGACACCTTCGCGGTCGAGCTCCGCGCCGCCGCTCTGGCGGTCCTGGCGCCGAACGGGGTGCGCTGACGCGCACGACCGCAGCACCGCGCGCCGGCACGCCTCGCGTTCGGCCCGCCCTCGGGATCCGCACATCCGAGCAATGAAGCGCGCCCCGGTCCGAGGACCGGGGCGCGCCGACGTTCAGGCTCTGATCAGGAGATCAGAAGGCGACGGTGTAGGCAACGCGGAACTGCTGAGCAGAGCGCGAGTCGCCGTCGAAGCTGGTCTCGTAGTTCGCGTAGGCGAAGACGAGGTCGAAGTAGTTCCACTGGACTTCGTAGCCCGTGGTGGCGGTCGAAGCGCCGCCGAGGTCGGCGTCGGCGCCACTGCCGACGTTGCCGACGACACCCGTACCTGGGGCGTTGAAGGTGCCGACGTTGGTGCCGCTGTACTGGCCGTAGCGGGCGCTGAGCGTCGAGTACTCGCCGAGGAGGAACTCGTCGAGGACGACGCCGACGCTCCACTGAAGCTCGGTGGCGACGAAGGTGCCGTCGAAGTTGTCGGCGCCGTAGTTCGTGTTGCGGTAGTTGACCGCGGCCACGAGGCTAGGCTGAACGACCCCGAAGTCGAAGCTGGTCGTCTGCAGCGAGGTGCCGGCGACGAGCTGCGTGAACTGCTCGCGCTCCGCGCGGTTGTCGTCGTACATCTGGTAGCCGACGTACGGACGCAGCGCCACGAAAGCGATGTCGAGGTCGTACTGGGCGAAGACGTCGAGATCGGAACCGCTGAAGTCAGCGTTGAAGCGGCGGTACTCGATGTCGATGTCGAGGTTGGCGATCAGCGCGTTGGCAGCGTCGCCATCATGCGACAGGCTGACACCGAACTGGGTCTCGTACTCGCCGTCCATGTTGATGTAGCCGCGCGAGGCGCGAACCAGACCGTCGTTCGTGTCGGCGACGTTGCCGTCGACCGAGACGGACTCGAAGTGCGCACCGAGCGAGAAGCCGGCGAACAGGTCGGCGCTACCGTACACGCCGAAGGCCGCGACGGTGTCGCCAGCGTCGACGGCGTAGCTGTCGAAGAACGCCGAGACCTCGAGGATGAAGAGGCCGAGCGTGCCCTCGACGCCGAAGCCGGTCTGGTCAGGCGCGAACGGGTAACCCGCAGCGGTGGTCGGGTTGGTGTTGCCGGGGCTCGCGATGCCGTCCCAGTCGAGCGCGATCGCGCGGTAGTTGGCGTCGAGCGACTCGAGGATCGGGAGGGCGCTGCCGTCGACCGACGCCTTCACGAACAGCACGCTGTTCGCGTCTTCAAGGTTGCTGGCGTACTCGAACTCGAGACCGACGATGCCCAGGAGCATCGCTTCGCCGTCGAGGCCCCAGACGATGGTCTCGACGTTGTCATCGAGCACGTCGTCCTTGTCGCCAGTGTTGACCGTGCTGCGAGCGAAGGTGAACCCGCCCGACAGCGCGACCGCGTCGCCCAGGCTCGGGGCCATGGTGCCGCGGATGGCGGTGCGGTTGGTGGTGCCGTCGTTCGCGGGATCCGTGTAGGCGACCCACAGGGTCGGCGACAGGAAGGCGAGGAAGTCGGGCGCACCGATGGTCGCGAGGTAGCCGGCTTCGCCGCGCACGTCGAAGGTGTAGGCCGAGCTGATCGTACGCGTGTTGATGTTGCTGCCGAAGCGGAAGGTCAGCGGCTCGGCGCCGATCGGGTCGAACGTGGTGGTGAAGCTGTTGACCCGGAGGATGTAGCCACTGAAGGTCGTGCCGTCCGTCGCTTCGAGGCCGACGGCCTGACGGAAGTCGAGGTCGGCGACGGCCGAGAAGGCGTTCAGGCCGCGGGGCTGGCTGGTGCCATCGAACGCTTCGCCACCGATCACGCTGATCGACAGGGTCGAGGCGAGGCCGTTGCCCTCGGTGAACTCGCGCACGCGCTGAGCCGGCGTGCTGCCGATGGGGCCGGTCGAGACGAACGAGGCGCCCATGTCGCGGCGGAAGCCGAGACCGTAGACGCGGTCGACGTCGAAGCCGCAGTCGGTGACGCAACCGGCGAAGCGGTTGACGTTGTAGACCAGGCTGATCGAGCCGCTGATCTGGAGCGCGGTGCGCTCGAGCGTGGCGACGCGGGCGTCGAGGTCGGCGATCGCCTCGGCGGTCGCGGCGTCGGCAGCCTCGAGGGCCGCCACGCGGTCGCGCAGGGCGACCTGGTCACGACGGAGGAGGATCACGAACTCGCGGATGTTGGCGATGTCGCCAGCGTTGCGGTCGATGCCGGCCTGGAGGCCGGAGGGGTCGAAGGTGTCGGGCATGGCCACGGGGGCGCCCATGGCGTCCACGCGGTCGCTGAGGATCTGCAGCGCGCGGTTCAGCGCGGCGATGTCGCTCGCGTTGGCGTCCGACTCGGCCAAGCCCTGGAGGGCGAGGTCGTAGGCGGCGTCGGCGCGCGCAGCGGCCGCTTCGGCCTGGGCCTGGGCGGTGTCGATGGCGACGCGCTGCGAAGCGATCTGGTTCTGCAGGTCGCGCAGGACGGCCGAATCGGCCATCGCGGCCTCGAGGCCGGCGAGGGCGTCTTCGAGGGCGCCGATGCGGCCGCTGTTGGCGGCGACGTCATCGCTGATGCCAGCGATGGCGCTCTCGGCTGCGGAGAGACGCACGCCCTGGGCCGCCACGTCGGAGGCCAGGTCTTGCATCGCGGCGCGAAGGCCGGAGAGCTCGGCGTCCATGTTGGCGTCGACGACGGCGAGGAGCCGGCTGACGACGAGGGCGGCCTGGTAGCGGGTGAAGGCTTCGTTGCCACGGAAGGTGCCATCGGGGAAGCCGATGACGATTCCGAGGTCAGCGATCTCTTCGACGGCGTCGCCGGCCCAGTGGTTCGCCGGGATGTCCGGGAACGTCTGAGCGAGAGCGAGGCCACCGACGAGCGCAGCCGTCAGGAGCGTGATGAGGAATCGATGCATGTGTGTACCCCTTGATTCTGTGTTCGATCGAGCGCGGCACGGGGGTCGGTCGTGCGGCTTCGTGGGAGTGTCCGTGTTTCCTCGCCACGAGCGCCGTTCACATTCGTCCGTCCGAGCCGAGACCTGGGAGCGCTGACGCCGGTTCAAGGGATGCACCTCCTTCCATGCGACGCCAGACCGTCCTGCGGTCCAGCCATGAGTATCTCACATGGCGCTGGTGGGTGTCAACTGGCATGAACACTCCATGAGAGCATGAGATGCTCGTCCCAGACGGCAGATACGGCGTTCGTGAAGCATGTCACTCATCGGATTATCATGAGACGTGGCTAACCCCGTCCCTGACGTGCATGCGTCTCTCATGAAGGATCCACGCCGCGTCAGGGACGGTGGTACGGATGTCCCGCCGCGAGGCTCGCGACCCGGTACAGCTGCTCGAGCAGCACCACCAACGCCAACTCGTGCGGCAGGGTCAGCGGCGACAACGACCAGATCGCGTCCACCTGGCCACGTGCGCCCTCGTCCACGCCGTCCGCGGCGCCGACCAAGAGCGTCACGCGCGACTCGCCTCGAACCTCGAGCTCGGCCACGTGCGCTGCCAACGCCGCGGTCGTGAACGACGCGCCACGCTCGTCGAGCAACACCGTCCGCCCACCAGCCGCACGGGCGGCCGCGAGCAGCGTCTCGGCGTCCGCTGCCCGCCGCTCCGCCGCACTCGCGAGCCGCGACGCCTTGAGAGCCCGCACCTCGACGCCACCGCTCGCCGCATCGAGCCGCGCACGGTACCGGTCGATCGCGGCGGCGAACGGCCCACGATCGCTCCGACCGAGCGTCAGCACCAGGTAGCGCACGCGCTCAGGCGTCGCCGTCGCCGTCGCGTGCGCCGTCGGCCGCCGCCGCCGCGACCGGCTCGGCGTCAGCCGGCTCGGTCATCCCGAGCGGCTCGGTCATCCCGAGCGGCTCGGTCATCCCGAGCTTGCGCCACACCTCCTGGCGGCGCGTGCGCCGCAGACCGGAAGCGGCCAAGGTCTCGGCGAGCCGGGCTGGATCGAGCGCACCGCGCAGCGCGTCGAGCTCCGAGCGCGACAGCGTCACCGCGTGGAGCACGTGCTCCTCGAACGCCTCGAAGGCCAGGGGCGCGACCGCCTGGACGCAGCGCGCCATGGCGTCGCCGTAGGCTCGGATCTCGTACTGCGCGTGCCAATCCAAGCGCAGGCGCAAGAAGTGGAACAGGTTGTTGAGGTCGATCTGCCAGTACATCTCGGTGTAGAGCGCCAACGGCAGGTTGACCCGGGCGAGTTCTCGAGCGATCCCGTCGTCGAGCAGCGCCTCGTACTCGCCGAAGCTGCGCTGCTGGTCTGCGCGCAACGCGGCGATCACGCGCTCACGCAGCGCCTCGGGCACCTCGACGTCGGTCGAGCCCTGCTTGTTCGCCTCCGACTGGAACCGCACCGCATCGGGGCTGGGTACGTAAAACTCGTCGCGCATGACGCTGTAGCGGCCGCTGATCTCGTTCACACGTGCCGTGCGATGCCGGATCCACTGACGCGCCACGAAGATCGGCATCTTGACGTGGAAGGTGATGATTACCTGCTCGAACGGGCTGGTGTGCCGGTGACGCAAGAGGTAGTCGATCAAGGCGCGGTCCTCGCGCACGGTCTTCGTGCCCTCTCCGTACGACACCCGCGCCGATTGCACGATGCGGGCGTCGCCGCCCAGGTAGTCCACCATGCGGACGAAACCGTGGTCGAGCACGTCGAGGCGCTGGTCGAGGAGGTCGTCCGCCGCTGGTACCGAGATGCGAGCCATGAGACGCATCGTACCCGCCACCCGCGGCCAGGGGCGCAGCGTCGAGCCGCGCACGGGGCGTCGTCAGCCGAGATCGAGCAGATCGTCGGGCGAGAGCTCGTCGTGCGCCCGCTGCACCGCGGGCAGCAACGACACGAGGCTGAGGGTGTCGGCGAGGACCTGCTCGAGCGTCTCCAATGAGCGCTCACCGCCACCGGCGAAACCCGTCACCACGTGGCGCTCGCCCACCACCAAGCTCACGTCCGGCGCGCCGCGCTCGACCAACAGACGGCGCAGCACGGCCCTGACCGGCGGCGTCAGCAAGAGCGTCACACCGTCGGCGTCGCGTGCGTAGACGCTGACGTCGGCGTCGAACGCCGGGTCGTTCGGCAACGCCAGGCGCACGGCGCCGCTGCGGCTCGCCTGGAGCGACTCCAGCACCTTGTCCTGACGCGGCGACGCTCGGAAGGCCACGCGTGCGATCGGGTCCTCGGAGCGCACCATGCAGATGGTCCGAACCACCGTGACGACGCCGCTCGGGCCGCGCCGCTCGCTCACCGCGTCGAACAGGTAGGCCGTGGGCAACCCGTTCCGGTGCAGGGCGAAGATCGGCGCCAACGACGCGACGTCCAGATCGAGCCAACGGCGGATGCGCTCCGCCACGTCCGCGGCGTCGGACAACTCGAGCCGCGCCGCCAGCGCGCGCCAGCGCTCGAGGCGCTCGTCGATGGGCTGCTTGCGCCGGAAGAACACGTACCCGTCATAGCAGAACGGCGCCCCTCGTGGGGCGCCGCCGAGACCCGTTCGAGCTGTGTCTAGACGCTGAAGCCGAACATTCGCATCTGCTTCTTGCCATCGTCCGACATCTTGTCCATGCCCCACGGCGGCGACCACACGAACGTGACCTCGACCTTGCGCACACCTTCGACCTTCATGCAGGCCAGCTCGGTGTCGGCCTGGATCATGTCTTGCACGGGACAACCCATGCTCGTGAGGGTCATGTCGATCGCGACGTCGCCTTCGGGCGAGACCTGCAGGTCGTACACCAAACCGAGGTCGACGATGTTGACCGGGATCTCCGGATCCCTGACGACCTTGAGGGCTTCGAGGCACTGCGAGCGGAGCGTGTCGGGGTCGACCATGCCTCCAACGCTAGCAGGTTCGGCGTCGCTCATGCGTCATCCGCGTCATCCGCGTCAGCGGCGTGAGCGGCGTCAGCGGCCGAGGAAGGCGCGGCGCGGCCCCGCATGATCGCATCCTCCGCCTCGGCGATGTCGGCAGCGAGCTCGTCGCGCACCAGCACGACGCGCTCCCGCAGGTCGTGGAGCCGCTCGCCAAGGGCCGACTCGACGGCCTCGAAACGCGCCTCGAGCCGGGCCTCGCTGCCGTGGAGCGCGCCCTCGAACCCGGCCCGCACGGTCTCGAAACGCTCGTCGAGCGAGCGTTCGAGCGCCTCGATCTCCGCGCTACGGACGCGCTCGACGGCGCTCCGGGCCTGATCGAGCTGCCGCTCGAGCGCGTCGACGCGACGCAGCGCCCGCGACTGATCGAGCAGACCGGCCAGCAGCAACACCACAGCGGGCACCAAGGCCGCCAACAGCACGACCCATCCGAGCGCGAACTCGACGACGCCCACGAGCAACTCGAGGCGGAGGGGCGCGCTCATGGCCTCCCAGTTGAGCGCCGCGACGAGCGCGCCGAGGACGAGCAGGACCGTGAGGAGCAGCAGGCGACCGCGCATGGAGAGAGCGTACCACCCGCCCAGCACCGTCGCGCGCGCCACCGCTGCCTGGCTCACCGCCGACACGACAGGCCCGCGTCATGATCGGGCATGGCCACCACCAACCGCTCCACGCGAGTTCGCGCCTGGCGCCAGCTTCGCGCGGGCCACCGCCTCGCGTCCGCCGCGGCGCTGGTGCTCGTCCTGGCTTGGTCGGCGGGACCGAGCGGCTCCGCGCAGGACGGCGCCACGGACGCGAGCGCACACGTCGTCGGCGAGGTGCGCTACGACGCTCGCGACCAACGCGACGCGTGGACGGGGCGCGCACCGCTCCGCGTCGATACCTTGGATCTCGACTTCGATGACCTCGGCGGCACCCGCCTCGAGGCCTCCGTCCGTGTGGCCGAGCTCCGCTCGGGCAACGTGCTGCGCGACTTCAACGCGCGCGCGACGCTGTTCCAGGCCGGCGAGTACCCCGAGGTGCGCTTCGTGCTCACGAGCGTGGTCGGCTCGTTCGACCCGGACCTCGGCGATCCGCAGGCGCTCGAGCTGATCGGTGACCTCTCGCTGCGCGACGTCACGCGCGAGGTGCGCGCGTCGGCGACCGCGCTGGTCGACGACGGCTGGGTTCACGTCGCCGTGCACTTCGAGGTGTCGCTCGCCGCCTACGGCCTGAGCGCGCCGCGCTTCCTCACGCTCGTCGTGGAAGACGACGTGGGGATCGAGGTCGACGCGTCGTGGCCCCTGGACCGCGACTCCACAACCACCACTCGGTGACGAGCGCCAACACGGCGAGCGCCAGCAGCCAGGCCGCCAGCGGGGTCGGTCGCTCGACCGGCAACAGCGGGCCCGCCACATCCCGGTCGTCGGGACCGGGACCCGGCAGGCGGGTCTGCTGCGGCGCCAACAGGCTGGCGCTCACCGTTCTGCCCCCGACCTCCACAGGACCGGGAACCGTGATCGGCTCGCCGTCGTCGCCGGTCGCTCCGAGCGCGACACGGGCCTCGCCCCTGAAGCGCTCGAGCACGTTGGTCATCAGCGTCGGGAAGGCGGGCCTGAACACCAGGTCGGTCTGTCGTGGGTGGACGAGGAACTGCAGGACGCGCCCGCGTTCGTCGTCCCGCCAGCGCAGCACCGGGCGGAGATCGGTGCTGCTGGCCAAAACGCGCCAGCCCGGCTCGTCGAGCGGCGGTCCCGCACCGTCCGGCGCCAGCCCCACCACGACCTCGCGCAGGTCGACGAAGCGCAGCAACGGGTCGGCGCGATCCCACGTGGCGATGCCGACGTACTCCGGCTCGGCCGGCGGGTTGGGCAGCAGGATCAGGTCGCCCGACGGCGCAGCGTCGGGATCGACACCCGTCAGCACGCGAACGTCCGCCGGCGTCGTCCGGGCGAGCCCCGTCAGCCGCGTCGACACCCCCGGCACCGCCGCGAGGGCGCGCATGACGCTCTCCACGTCGGTGTCGACGACCACCTGCAACGGGCGTTGGCCCGCGTACGCGACGTCGTCGAGCGCCAGCGCGTCGGTGGCCGGCAACCCCACGAGGCGCGCCTCGACCACACCCGAGCCGACGTCGATCGGGAAGGTGACGCTGGCCTGGTCGCCCGACGGCACCAGCAGGTCGGCCGACGCCAAGAGCGCGCCGTCCTGACGCAACTCCACACCGACCGAGCGCGGTCCGACGGCGTTCGAGGCGACTGCCACGAAAGCCTGTTGGATGCCGAGGTCGAAGCCGACGATGCCGATGTTCTCGCCGCTGCCGCCGACGTCGATCCGCACGACATCGGGGCGCTCCGGGCCCGGGTCGTCACCGATCAGGGCGACGCGGGCGCGCGCCGCATCGCCCTCGCCCGCCAGGTCCAGGGCCAGCGCGACGGCGCGATCGAGGTCGGCGCTGTGATCGGCCGGCGCGAACGCCTCGAGCGCGGCGTCGAGCGCCGAGCGATCGTCGCTGAAGCCGAACGCCAAGCGCGGTTCGGTCCCGGCTCGGACGATGGCGACGCGGCCCGCATCGGCCGCGAGGTCGCGTACGACCTCCCGCGCCCGGTCCATGCGCGCTCCCTCCGGGTCGACCGCCGCCATGCTGGCGGACGCGTCGATCGCGACCACGAGGTCCGGTGGTCCCTCGAGCCGAAGGTCGGGTTGGGCGAGTGCGAGCGCGGCCAGCGTGGCCGCGAGCAGTTGCAGCAGCAGCGACCACGTCGGCGTGAAGCGGCGTCGCCGCTCGGCCACCTCGCGCGCGCGCTCCCACAGGAACAGCGCGGACACCTCCACACGCCGCGTGCGCGAGCGCAGGAAGTGGAGCAGCACGATGATCGGCAGCGTGGCCAGCAGCCACAGGAACGCCGGGGCGGCGAAGGCCAGGCTCATGGTCGGGTGCCGTGCGGGACGGTCAAAGGGGGGCTCGGTCGGTACACTCGAGCCAAAGCGTACCGCGCGCGTGCGCGAGCGCTCGTAGGCCGTCCACGACCTGGGCGCGCCCCCGCTCGACTGGAGGCTTTGCATGCAGACCCACCCTGAACCCCTGGCCATCGGCGCCACCGCGCCGGCGTTCGATCTGCCGGCGACCGATGGCTCGCGCGTTCGTGCCGCCGACATCGACGCAGAGGTGCTCGTCTACATCCAGGGCTGCAACCACTGCCCGTATGTCATCGCCTACGTGGAGCGCCTCAAGCGCCTCGCGACGGAGTACGCGCCCAAGGGCGTCGCGTTCGTGATGGTGAACTCCAACGATGCGTCGACGCACCCCGACGACGATTTCGCGTCCATGCAGGCCTTCGCGCGCGAGCACGACCTCCCCTTCCCATACCTGTGGGACGAGGACCAGAGCGTGGCGCAGGCGTACCGGACCTTCCGCACGCCGGAGCTCTTGGTGTTCGACCGAAAGCGGCGTCTGCGCTATCACGGCCGGATCGACGACTCGGCCAAGGACCCCGCAGCCGTGACGAAGGAGGACCTCCGCGAGGCCCTCGACGCGCTGTTGGCGGGCGACGAGATCCAAGAGAGCGAGACGTGGGCGGTGGGCTGCACCGTGAAGTGGAAGCCTGAGAACGTCCCGGTGATCGGCTGACCGAGGTCGGCCAGCCAGGGCGGCGGGGCCCCGGTGCTGACCGTGGCCCCGCCGCCGCGTGGGCGTGGGCTCAGATCCTGCGGGTTCGCATCACCACGAGCAGGCCGCCGCCGGCGTTCTCGATCGTGTGTTCCTCCCCGGCACCACTCGTGGCGAGCACGCCCTTGCCGAGGCGCGTGGAGCCGCTCGGCTCACGCACCAGCGCCTCGCCCTCGAGCACCTGGTACACGCACCCGCCGATGTCGGGGGGACCCTCGAGCCGTTGACCGGCTTCGAAGCAGAGCAGGTCGATCCTCACGCCCTCGTGCGAGACGATCTCCTGGCGCTGGACCTCGCGGAGCGAGAAGTGGCGGGCGTCGGCGATGGGGTGGGTCTGCACAGTCGACCTCCTGGGGCGGCGAGGCGGGGCTCGCCGGTCGTAAGCGTCTGGGACGACGTCGACCCATCCTACGACGCCGCGAGGCGTGTGGATAACGGAGCGAAACTGTGGATAACTCTCCGGTACTTGACAACCGCGCGGTGACCTGGTAGGAGCGGCGCTTTCCCGGTTGGCTCGAGAAACGTCGTCCAGGACGGCTCTCCGCGATTTCCGCGCTCCAGGTCGCGCCTGGGGAGCCTCCGCGGGACCTTGTCCACATGGCTGTGGAGAACTCGCTACGAATGTGGAGAACCTCAGGAGACTCGTCAGCGCGCGGACTTCGCGGCCGCCACGAAGCGGCGCAGCGCATCGTGGTCCTTCACGCCGGGGCTCGACTCCACCCCACTGGCCACGTCGACGCCCAGCGGATCCAGGGCGCTGATGGCAGCGGCGACGTTGTCCGGGGTCAGGCCACCGGCCAACACCCAACGGTCGAGCGCGCGCAACCGCTCAGCCTGCGACCAGTCGAAAGCCTCGCCCGAGCCGGGCCGTAGGCCGTCGACCAGGACGGCGTCGACGGGCAGCCGACGCAGGTGCTCGACCGACAGGTCCGGGCCGAACGAGACCGCGCGGATCACCGCCACACGCTCGCGGAACGACGCCAAGAACGCGTCGTCCTCGTCGCCGTGGAACTGGACGGCGCCGAGCCGCAACCGGCCGATCGCCTCGTGCACGAACGACGCCGGCGCGTCGACCACCACCGCGACGCGCTGGACGAACGGTCCGAGCGGCGCGAACACGGCGGCCGCCGCATCGAGGTCGACGTAGCGCTTGGACCGCGACCACAGGTTGACGGCGATCGCGTCGGCGCCGGCGGCCTCGGCCGCGAGCGCGTCCTCGGCGCGTGTCACGCCGCAGAGCTTCACCCGCACGACGCCTTTGCGCCTGATCATCGTGCCACCTCCCGAGCGACGCCCGCGACCACTTCGACCGTCGCCCCGAGGCCGCTCGCGAGGAGGTCGGAGCGCTCGCGCGCCATCTCGACCTCGAGCCGGGCGTCGCCATCGCCGAGAGCGACGATCTGGACGAGGCCGGCGCCGAGGTGCACCTCGACGCCACGCACCCGCTGCGCCTTGCCGCGATCGAGGTGCTCAGCCACCCGTAGCATGCCCGCCAAGACGCGCACGCGGGCGAGGTCGTCGGCGGCGAGCACCGACCCGAGCCCCTCGTCACCGACCTGGCCCTTGCGGTGGAAGCGCACGAGCAGCGCGATCAGCGCCTGCTCACGGTGCTCGAAACCTGGCAGCGCGCGACCGAGGACGAGCGTCTTGCCGTGGTGGTCGTGCCGGTACGCGTCGATCGCCATGCCGATGTCGTGGAGCAGCGCGGCCGCGCCGAGGAGGTCGCGCTCCCACGTGCCGAACGCATGCAACGGCGCCGTCTGGTCGAACAGCTGCCAGGCCACGGCGCGCACGTGCTGGTCATGAGCGCTTGCGACCTGGTGCTGCCGCAGCAGGTTGTGCACCGAGAACGCTCGGACGTCGTCGAGCAGATGCTCGGCACCGGGGACCAACCGCGGGTAGAAGAGCCCATCGCGCAGGCCCTGTCCAGACACCAGCAGCTCGTCGACCCCACTGGAGCGCACCACCTCGGACCACACCACGGCGCCGGCCGCGATGATGTCGGCGCGGTCGCGGTTCAGTCCCGGAAGGTCGGCGCGCTGGGAGGCCTTCATGCGCCCCAGGTCGTCGGCGAGCGCATGGAGCGCGCCGGCCGAGAGACGGTAGCCGTGGAGCAGGTCCAACGGGTAGCCGCGCCGCTGCTGATCGACGTCGGCGAGGTTGCGCAGGGTGCCGCCGAGGCCGACCAGCGTACGGCCGGGTTCGTACTCCGAGCGCTCGAACCAGGGTGCCACGGCCGCGCGCGCCGCGCGCGCCAGCGCACGCACGCCCTTCGCCTTCGGCGGGTCGCCGCGCAGGAACGCCTCCGTCGACCGCACCGCGCCCAAGGGCCAGCTCTCGCCGGCGACGAAGCGCCGCGCCTGCAGCCTCGACAGCTGCACGCTGCCGCCGCCGAGGTCGACGACGGTCGCGTCACGGACCGTCGTCGCGTTCGCGACGGCGAGGGCGGCGACGCGCGCCTCGGCCGCACCGTCCAGGACCCGCAACTCGATCCCTGCCCGCTCGCGCGCGGCGGCGACGAAGGCGTCGCCATTGGCCGCGCCGCGCACGGCCGAGGTCGCGGTCGCGACCACGTCGTCGATCTCGACCGCGCGGCAGTAGCTGGCGAAGGTCCGGAGCGCGGCGATGCCGCGCTCGAAGGGCTCAGCGCGCAGCACGCCGTCCGGGCCCATACCCTCGGCCAGGCGGACGTTGGCACGCAGCTCGTCGACGCGCCGGAACGACACCCCGGGCTCGTACGCGTAGTCCACGAGCTTGGCGGTGTTCGACCCGACGTCGATGACCGCCGTGCGTCGCATCGCCGCCGCGTCCCTCAGAACGCGTCTCGGATGAGCGTGACGCGGGCCGCTTCGGCGTCGCCGTGCACCAGCGCGGCGTCAAAGCGCACGCTCGCCTCGTGCAACGCGCGCGCGGCCAGCCACGCGGCCGCCGCACGCCGCACGCGCTCTCGCTTGCGCGCGACCAGCGACTCGGCCGGACCGCCCCACCCCGCCGACGTGCGCTGGCGCACCTCGACGAACACGATCGTGTCGCCGTCGCGCATCACCAGGTCGATCTCACCGTGTCTGAACGTCGCGTTCTCGGCGAGCGTGCTCCAGCCACGCGCCTCGAGCCAGCGCCGAACCCGTGGCTCGGCCCAGTGGCGCGGCCGCCCGACCCGCTCGGCGATCGCCCGCGCCGACGCGGCGGGCGGCGCCGTCATCGGGGCGTGACCACGGGCTGCGCCGCATCGGCCCAGAGCCCTTCCAGGTCGTAGAAGGCGCGCGCCTCGGAGCTCATCAGGTGGACGATCAGGTCGCCGTAGTCGATGAGCAACCAGCGCTGCGACGGCCCCTCCACCCCGCGCGGTCGGCGACCCGCGGCCTTGAGCCGCTCGAGCACCTCGGACTCCAGCGCCTGCAGCTGCAGCTGCGAATCGCCCGTCGCGATCACGAACCAATCCAGTGCATCGGACACGCCGGTCAGGTCGAGCACCGTGATGTCCTTGGCGCGCTTGTCGTCGAGTGCGTCGACGATGATCTGGATCTCGTCCGGAACGGAGACGGCGGTGGCGCTATCGGTCATGGGTTCCCTCCAGGGGGGAGCGTCGACTGGGCCGCGAGCCGGACGGGCGCTGCACCCGCACCCGGCTCGGGCGCGTCGTCGCCCAACACGAGCTGCAAGCCCACCGCGCGCCCGTGGGCGGCGGGAAGCCGATCGATCTGCTGCTTGCCGACGTCGAGCAGGTCGGCGTAGAAGTCGGCGTCGAGCCAGTGTGGCGCCGTCGCCACGAGGCGCGTCGGGGTCGGGTCGAAGGGGGCGCTCGAGAGCACGAGCGTGTCGACCGGGACGCCCATCGCGATCAGTCGCTCCGCGTAGCGCTCCTCGAGCCCGTCGCGCCCGGAGCGGTTCACCACTTGGAGCGTCACGTCCGGCGCCTCCGCCATGACGCGGGCCGTGCCACCGAACGTCTCGGCGAGGAAGCGGTCGACGGCGATCCGGTCGACCAAGAGGCGCGTGTCGTCCTCCTGCTCGATCACCGGCAGCGTGGCGGCCTGGATGCGCAGCCGCGGGATGCGCGGCAGCAGCTCACGCACCAAGGCGGGCGACGCGTTCGTGTCGACGTCGTCGAAGAAGGTGTCGATCAGCGCCGGCAGCCGCGTGATGGCGCCCACGTGCAACTCCCGCACCCGCGCCAGCATGGCGTGGGCGAGCAGCTTCACGCGGTCGAGGCGGTCGAAGTCGCCGCGCGCGGTCTGTCTGTACCGGACGAAACCGGCGGCGTTCTCTCCGTCGAGCACCTGCACGCCTGGGCTCAGGTCGATGAACAGTCCCGCCGCGCGGTCGGTGTAGCGCATCACGTGTGGCACGTTGACCTCGACGCCCCCGAAGGCGTCGACGAGGCGCTCGAAGATGTCGAGGTTGATGACCACGTGGTAGTCCACGGGCACGCCGAGCACGTCCTCAGCGGCGCGCCGCAGGCCGTCGGCGCCGCGCCGGATGAAGATCGAGTTGGCCCGTCCGTTCCAACCCTCCATCCACAGGTCGCGCGGCAGAGCGATGATGGTGACGTCGTCGTTGACGACCTGCACGAACAAGATGGTGTCGGTATTGGCACCGTCAGGGCCGCGCGGACCGGTGTAGCGCCACCCGACGATGGCGCCACCCGTGCCGTAGATCGGCGTCGCGCAACCCTCACAGTCGGCGTAGAACGGCTCGCGCCCTGCCACCACGAAGCTCGCCGTGAAGTCCTCTGCGGCGACGCCGAGCAGCTCGCGTTGGCTGAGCGTCAACTCGGCCCGGGCGACGTCGCGCGTCATCCAGAAGCCCGCCAGCCCCACGACCGCCACGAGCAGCCCCACGCCTTGCAAGGCCCAGGCGAGGCGGCGCCGGCGGCGGACGGGGTCAGGGGTGCTGGTTGGTGAGTTCGTCATGGACCTTCAGCGTACGCGGATGGACCGCCTTGCCATGGCTTCGCAGGTAGCGAACCTTCGTCTCGACGGCGCGTCGGTAGGCGCGCGCGAGGTCGCGCAGCGCCAGCTCGCGAACGTCGGCGTTGACGCCCCTGCCGGGTTCGGTCACGTCCGCCACGTACACGGCCATAGCGACGCGGTCGCCATAGCGGGGACCGCACACGTGGTGCTCGATGGCGTTCAGCACGCGCTCGTCGGTGATCCCCCACGAGACGGCGATCGCCCGACCGGCGCGCCCATGGAGGGCGAGGGGGTCGTCGACTTCGACGGCGTGCTCGGGCGGCGCGAGGGCCAGGAGGCGCTCGCAGTCGAGGTCCCGCGCGACGTCGTGCAACAGCGCCGCGAGGGCGGTCGCGCGGCGCTCACCGCGATCGAAGTCGTTGGCGATGGCGATGGTGTCGGCGAGCGCCGCGACGCGCTGGATGTGCTGGAAGCGCTCGTCGCTCACCATGGCCCGCACCCGCTGGCAATAGGGCGCGATGCTGGCCCGCTCGCACGGGCCGCTGGCCGGGAACGGCGACTCGCGAAGCGAGCCGCGGTTGGGTGTGAGAGGTGCATCACTCATGTGCGAGGTCGCGGCAACGTCACCGCTGGCGCGAGCGTACCACGCGTCCCCCGCGCGTTCGCCCGTCGTTGGCACCGGCCCAGCGCGTCACGGCGATGAGCGCTCCTCCGTCACATCGCCGCCTTCGAGACCCTCGTCGAGACCCTCGTCAGCGGGCTCCTCGTCTGGCTCACCCTCGACGTCGGCACGCTCATCAGCGTCACCGGCCCCCTCCGACCGCCGCTGCTGCGCGAGGTAGCGCCGCTCCGCCGCTCGCTGGTCGGCCGCGTCGGTGCGGAGGTGCTCGCGAGCTTCGTCGTCGCCGGCGTCCTCGTCGAAGTACTCGAACGCCGCATCACCGATGCGAACGTCATCGCCGGTCTCGGCGCCCGCGCGCTTCAGCAGCTTGTTCACGCCGAGCGCCGCGAAGTGGTGCTGCAGGTAGGCCACGGCGTCGCGGTTGCCGGCGTCGAAGCGCTCGACCACGGCTTCGAGCTCGCGGCCACGCACGACCCAAGCGCCGTCCGTGTCGCGCTCGACCCGCACAGGATCCACCACCACGCGCCGCTCCTCGGCGGGCGCACGAATCGGCTCCGGCCGCGGCGGCAGCAAGGCGAACAACGCCGGCACCAGGTCGTCGAGGCCCGTCCCTGCGGTCGCCGAGACACGCACGACGGGCATGCCGAAGCCCGTCAGCTCAGCCTCGGCGGCGGCGAGCTCGTCCGCGTCCGCCAGGTCGACCTTGTTCAGGGCCACCAGCGCCGGGCGCTCGAGCAGATCGGCGTCGTACGCCTCGAGTTCGACGCGCAGGGCGTCGAGCGTCGCCACCGGATCGTCGGCGACGTCGAGCACGTACACCAAGAGCCGGGTACGGGCGATGTGGCGGAGGAAGTCGAGACCCAGACCGCGCCCCTTGTGCGCGTCCTCGATGATGCCGGGGATGTCGGCCATGGTGAGGCGCTCCGCGCCCCCCTCACCCTCGCGCTCGACCACGCCGAGCTGGGGGTGGAGCGTCGTGAAGGGGTAGTCTGCCACGCGTGGTCGGGCGTTGGACACCGCCGCCAGCAGGCTCGACTTGCCGGCGTTGGGGTAGCCCACCAGGCCGACGTCGCCGATGGTCTGTAACTCCAGCCGCAGCCGCCGCTGCTCGCCTCGACTGCCGGCCTCGGAGAAGCGTGGCGCCTGTCGACGCGAGCTCGCGAACGAGGCGTTTCCGCGACCTCCCTGGCCACCGGCGGCCACCTGCAGCCGCTCGCCGACCTCGACCAGGTCGCCGATCTGCTCACCCGTATCGAGGTCGAACACGCGGGTGCCGACCGGCACGCTCAGCGTGAGGTCGCCACCGGCCAAGCCCGCCTTCTCACGCCCCTCGCCGGGGTTGCCGGACGGAGCCTTGTAGGTGCGCCGGTGCCCGAGCGCGTCGAGCGAGTTGAGCGCGTCGACGGCCTCGAGCCAGACGGTGCCGCCATGACCGCCGTGACCGCCGTCCGGACCACCCTTGGGGATGTACTTGAGACGCAGGAACGACATCGCTCCGTCGCCGCCACGACCGCCTTGGGCGGTGATCTCGATCACATCACGGAAGGGCATGGCGCTTCTCCTGGCGGCCACGCTTGCGGTGGCCCGGACGCGAACACGCGGTCACGGAAGGCCGTGACCGCGTGTCGAAGGTGTGGACGACCAGACCGCATGCGGTCGTGTCGGCGCTGATCAGTCGGCGGCGATCGTCTCGCCGGCGGCCATGTCGACGCTGATGTAGCGCCCCATACGGCCCTTGTCCTTGAACCGCACGACGCCGTCCCGCAGGGCGAAGATCGTGAAATCCTTGCCGAGACCGACGTTGCGGCCGGGCTTGAAGCGGGTGCCGCGCTGACGCACCAGGATGTTCCCCGCCAGGACGGTCTCGCCGTCGAAGCGCTTCACGCCGAGGCGCTTGGAGTGGCTGTCGCGCCCGTTCTTGGAGCTGCCGACGCCTTTCTTGTGAGCCATGTCAGGTCTCCCTCTCGGGGCGCGGGATCAAGCCTTGATCCCGGTGATGCGGACGTCGGTGTAGGGCTGGCGATGCCCCATGTGCCGACGGTAGTTGGCCTTCGCCTTGAACTTGCGGATGTGCAACTTCTTGCCGCGCCCGTGGTGGACGACCTCGCCCGACACGACCGCGCCTTCGACACGCGGGGTGCCGACGGCGACCGAGTCGCCTGCAAGCACCAGCACCGGGAACTCGACGGTGGCACCCGCATCGGCCTCGAGCTTCTCGAGACGGACGACGTCGCCTTCTTGGACGCGGTACTGCTTACCGCCGGACACGATGATCGCGAACATGAGACTCCAACCTCCGTGGGCCCGGGTAGGCGGCGCAAGCCGGGACCGGGGCGGACCGTGCGTGTGGGCTTCGGGCGAACCGCCGGAGCGGTCACGCGGGCATGCGGCGGCGCGCCGGCCACGAGGGCGGCGCTCCAGAACCGGCAGTCTAGCAGACCCACGAGCGCCTCCGCAAGGTCCTGAAGGAGTTCAGGTCCACAGGGCGCCGACGACCCTGGCGTCAAACCGCGGACGCAGCTGCGAGACTGGCGAGCATCACCAGCCACACCAGCACCACGAGCGCCATCGCCAGGCCGACATCGCGGCTGTGGCGCTGGATCCGGGCCCGGGCGAGGCGCGCGAGGCGCTCGCGATCGTCGTCCGTCATGCGCCCGCTCTCGAGCGCGAGCCGCCAACTCCTGTCCAGCTGGTCGGCCAGAGCCGACAGGGCGTCGCCCCACGACCGGACGAGCGCCGGCCAACGGGCGTGGCCGCCGTCGTCGCCGGCAGCGTCGCTCGAAGCCGCGCCGCTCGAAGCCGCGCCGGACGAGCGCCGTCGCGGGACGGCAGCGACGATCCGCTGCAGCAGACGCGTGACCGCCGCCGAGGCGCGCTGGAGCGCCGACGTCGCGTCAACCCCGACGTGGGACGCCCGAGTCGAGACCTCGCCGCCGACGTGCTGCGCCCCCACCAACGCGTCGCGAACGGCGCGCGCCAGCGTGAGCGCCGCCCGGTCGAGCGACGCCCAGGCCGGGAAGGTCCGCTCGTACACGCCGAACCGGCGCGCCAGCAGGTGCACGGCGAGGCCCGCGGCCAACGCCGTCGTCGCGGCTGCGAGATCCGGCAGGTCCGTGACCGGCGACGTCAGCCAGCGCTCCACCGAATCGCTCGGCAGCCCCCATGCCTGCAGCGCGGAGCCGACGAGGGGTGCCAGCAGGTGCGGCCGCAGGCCCAGCGCCACGACGGCCACGCTCAGCGGTAGGAGCGCCAGGCGCATCGCAAGAGGTGCCTCGCTCGCGTTGCGGGCACCGTCGCTGCCCGAACGACCGAGGAAGACCCCGGTCGTGAGTTTCAGGAGCGCAGCCGCCGTGCCCACCGTGGTGAGCACGAACAGGCGCTCGGCGATGACCAGGCCGTGCCCACGCCCCTCGGCGGCGGCGTAGTCGATCGCGTGGTGGATCACGCTCTTGCTCACGAAACCGTTCAGCAGCGGCACCCCGACGATGCCGGCCACGCCCACGAGCACGAGCGCGAAGGTCCACGGCATGCGCCGTGCGAGACCGCCGAGCGACGCCAGGTCGCCGCTGCCGGCGCTCGTGATCACCGCGCCGACGCCGAGGAAGAGGAGCGCCTTGAACAGGCCGTGGTTCACCACGTGTGCGATGGCGCCCGTCCAGCCGATCGCACCGGCCTCGCCGAGGTAGATCGCGGCGCCCATGCCGGCCAGCACGAAGCCCATCTGGCTCACGCTGCTGTACGCCAGGAGGCGCTTGGCGTGGCGCTGCATGAGCGCCATGACCACGCCGACCAGCATCGTCGCCACGCCCCACCACAGCACCACGAGGCCCAACGTCTCGGCCTGGTGCAGCGCCGCGAGCCCGGCTTCGGCGTCGGCGCGGAATGGGCCCGTCAGGGTGCGCGCGATGCCGTAGGCCCCCGCCTTGAGCATCACGCCGGAGAGCAGCGCGCTGGCCGGCGCAGGAGCGGCCGTGTGCGCGTCGGGGAGCCAGGTGTGCAGGCCGAGCGCGCCGGCCTTGACCCCGAACCCGACGAGCAGACAGGCAGCGGCCACGACCCGGAGGGTGGAGCGCTCCGGGTCGAGCGCCAACGGAACGGCAAGGTCGCCACCACCCAAGCTGTGCACCAGGAGCGCCCCCGTCAGCACGGCGAAGCCACCCGCGAGCGTCAGCACCAGGTACTTCAGGCCCGCGGCCTCGGCCGCCTTGCTGCCGGTGTGGACGACGAACAGGTACGCGGCCAGGCCGAGCCACTCGAAGCCGAGGTACAGCGTGATCAGGTCGGCGGCGCTCACGACCGTGAGCAAGGCCGCGAACGTGACCAGGCTCGTCAGGTGGTAGCGCAGCGTGCGCCCGCGCTGCTCGTCGGCGAGGTAGGCGCTGGCGTGGAGGCTCGAGGCGCTCCACACCAGCCCAGCCAACAGCGCGACCGTCAGGCCGAGCGCGTCGAGCCTGAAGCGGAGCGTGCCGAGGAGCGCGGGGACCGCGACCTCGAGCACGCCGTGCGCCAGCACCGCGGGCACGGCGGCGGCGAGCACCAGCGTCACCGCGAAGGCGCTGGCCACGACCAGCGCGTGCCCTCCACGGGCCGCTCGCAACGGCGCCAGGAGGCGCACGCTCGGCGCCGCGGCCGCGAGCGCGAGCAACCCCGCCGCCACCAGGGGTCCGGCTACCACCACCAGGGGCGCAGCGTGGGTGACCGGTGCGAGCACCTCAACCACCCCCGAAGAACGTCGCGGCGGCCTGCCGCGCGAGCGCCAGCGGGAACCCGGCCGCACTGGCGGCCACGCCGAGCACCAGCGTGAACGCCGCCGCCACCGAGATCGCGACGAGCAGCGGCGGGCGGTGCTCCACCTCGAACGAGCGCGTCGCCACGCCTGGCTTCGGCGCGACACCCGGTGGCCACGTGACGCCCTTCGCGAAGTACAGCGTGAAGACCACGGGCAGCAGGTACCCGGCGGCCAACAGGGCACCGATCAAGAGCAGTGCCAGCGTGGCGGGCGCGCTCGACTCGAGCATGCCGACGCCGAGCCACCACTTGCTGACGAAGCCGGAGAGCGGCGGGACGCCGATCATGCCGAGCGTGGCCAGCGTGAACGCGGCCGCGGTCACCGGTGTCCGCGCCGCGAGTCCCGCCAGCGATCCCATGCCGCGGCGCCCCGTGGCGTGTGCGAACGAGCCGGCGCAGAAGAAGAGCGTCCCCTTGAGGAAGGCGTGGTGCACCAGGTGCACCAGCGCCCCCGCCGTCGCGATGGGGCCGAGGAGCGCCAGCGCGAGCGTCACGTACCCCATCTGGCTGACGGTGGAGTAGGCCAGCCTGCGCTTGAGGTCGTCTTGCTGCAACGCCAGCAGCGCCGCAACGACGATCGTGACCGCGGCAGCGGCCCCCAGCCACGGCATCACGCCGAGCGAGTGCAGCGTGGCGACGCCGAACACCTCGAAGCAGACCCGCACCAGGCCGAAGCCGCCGGCCGCCACCAGCACGCCCGAGAGCAGCGCCGAGCAGGGCGCCGGCGCTGCCGGATGGGCGTCGGCGACCCAGCCGTGCAACGGCATCAGGGCTGCCTTGACGCCGAAGCCGAGCGCGAAGCACGCGAACGCCACGCGCAGCGCGTTCGCCGATGCGTCGGCGGCGAACACCCCGCCGACGGTGAAGCTCAGGTCGCCCGCGAGCGCGAACGTCAGGAGCACGCCGGCCAGCACCAGGCTGCCGCCGAACAGCACGTAGACGATGTACTTCAGCCCAGCGGCCAACGCCGCCGGGGTCTCGTCGTGGACCACGAGGACGTAGGTCAGCACCGAGAGCAACTCGTAGAACACGAAGAAGGTGAGGAGGTTGCCGGCGTAGGCGACCCCGATCGCGGCGGCCAGGCACACCATCAGGGCGGCGTGCACCCGCCCGAGGCGCGGTCCGTGCAGGTAGCCGACGGCGTACACGAGCGCCAGCAGCCACAGCAGCGCCGCGGTGGCGGCGTAGAGCGCACCCGCAGCGTCGACGCGCAGCGTCAACCAGGTGTGGGGCGTGAGTTGGAGCAGCGACAGCGTGTGCGTCTCGCCCCGCTGTACGAGCGCGGCGAGCGCCAGCGTGCAGACCGTGGTCGCAGCGCTGGCGGCCAGCATCGCGGCGCGCCGCCAGCGCACACCGGGCTGCACCGGTCTTCCAGGCGGCGTCGGCTCCGGCCAGCCGAGCGTGGTCAGCGCCGCCGCCAGCGGCGCCAGCAGGGCAACGAGCAGCAGGGCCGCGGTGGCGGTCATGGCAGCGGAGCCTCCATTCCGAAGCTCCGCTCCACCGCGACGACCGCCACCGAGGTCGGCATGCCGGGGACCTCGGCGGTGACGCCGAGCAAGACGACGTACGCTGCGCAGATCAGGATCGGCACGAGCAGCGTCTTCGACGTCTCCCAGCGGCGC
>PWQI01000386.1 GCA_003556805.1 Trueperaceae bacterium
AAGAGCGTCGAGCAGGTCGAGGCCAACGCGAAGGCCGCCGAGCTCGACATGGTGCGCGACGACCATCCGCAGGCGGTGCTCGCCACGTGAGGCGGCCGGCGAGCACGACTCGGGGTGAGCGTCGGCGCGAGTGCCCTTCACGCGCTTGAGCTGCACCACGATCATCAGGCTGACGATCACCAGCAGTGCCCACGACGACAGCTTGTGCAGGCTCACGATCCGCCAACCGTCCTGCTGGTCCGGGTACTGCCACGCACCCAGGAACGTCGAGACGTTCTCGGCGAACCACACGAAGGTCCCGATGAGTACGAAGACCAGCACGACCGGTAACCGGCGCTCCGTCGACACCGGCGTGAACGCGACCCAGCTGCGTCCGAACACCACGAGCACCGCCGCGATCAGAACGAAGCGGATGTCGGGCAGCACGGCGTTCGTGAAGAAGTTCAGGTAGATCGCCGCCCCGAGCGGCACCACCAGCCACGCCGGCGGCCAGCGCAAGAAGCGCAGACCGAACCACCGCCACGCCTGGATCATGAAGCTCGCCACGCTCGCGTACATGAAGCCGCTGTAGAGCGGCACGTCCCACACCTTGAAGAACGCCGCCTCCGGGTACGACCACGAGCCCACGTGCACCTTGAACAACTCGAGCGCAAGGCCGAGCAGATGGAACAACGTGATGACCTTCAGCTCGTCACGGGTCTCGAGGCCCGTGGCGAGCATGAGCGCCTGCATCCCCAGGCACGCGGCGAGGAGGAAGTCGTAGCGGGCGACCGGGAGCGCAACGACCTGCGACAGCGCGAGCATCGCGAAGATGAAGAGCGGGAACAGGCACGAGCGCGCGTTCTTCAGGCCGAAGTGGAAGAGCTCGTGCACGAGGCGCATGCGTCGCCTTGGTGGCAGGTGTCCGACGGCTGGCGCAGCGCGGAGGCGTTCCACATCGTGAGTATCTTACGCATGTTACACACGTCACACACCACCTTGCCGCGCGCTCACGGCCGGAGCCTCGGTGCGACGATGCTAGAGCCCCAGCACCATGAGAACCACCGCGATTCGCTGCGCGTCGGGAACGCGACGGCGTGCCGACCGACGCCGCCTCGAGCGGGTCAGCAGATGAGCGCCGTCCACGAGCGCCTGACGCGGCACCGTCGGCACCGTCGACGTAACGCCGGACGAAGCCTGCCTCTGGGTCGACCCGCGCTACCACATGCGCGCCGACACCGAGACCGCAGGCACACCCATCACCGTCTTCAGGCTGGGCGCCGAGGGCACGCCCGACCACCCCACCTGGCTCGAGAGCGCGCTGGCTCCTGGCGCGACCCTCGGCCTGGACCCCGAGACCGTCAGCCTCACGGCACTGCACGAATTCGAGGCACGCCTCGAGCCCAAGCGGATCGCGATCCGCGCCGTGAACGGCCTGATCGACGCCACGTGGACCGACCGACCGCCACACCGGCCACCATCGTCCCGAACGGCATCGACTTCGCCGGGGAACCCGCGTGCGAAGCTCGAGCGTCTCAGGGCGCACCTCACAGCGCTGGGCGCCACCACGATGCTCGTCACGGCGCCCGACCAGGTCGCCTGGCTGCTGAACCTTCGCGGAGCCGACGTCCAGATGAGCCCGGTCGCCCTGGCGTACTGCCTCGTACACCAGGAGTCCACCCTGCTCTTCGTGCCCGACGGCACGTCGTCGTGTTCAGCGCCACGACCATCGACGAACGACCACGACCTCCACGGCTCGCAAGGGACATCGGGGCAGGAGCACGACCGGACATCCTCCTCCGTCATCGTGTTCCCTGCGGCGCCCTGACACCCGGATCGTTGCTCAGGGCGATCGACGCGTCGCCGTTGCGCCAGAACGCGGTGGCGAGCAGGCGCGCCAGGCTGCGCCAGCGTCGTTGACGGTAGCGGTAGAAGACCGACGCGAACGCCGTCACCAGCGGGGTGAAGGCTCCGGCGTCGATCTCGATCCGGTCCTCGTACCGGCACCTGTTCGCGTCGAGGGCGGTGACGAACACCTCGTGGCGCCAGCGCCGGATGAGGCCGCCCCGCTCGTCGGAGACCAGCGTGCGAGAGGCGTCGTCGATCGACTCGACACGCAGGTGGTGGATCGAGAACGGCACGACGCCGAAGAGCAGGATCCAGCCCGAGAGCCGGTCGCCCTGCTGCCAGGGCCGGTCGAGCCGCTCGGCCGCGGGGAAGCGCAGCATGCCCTGGGCGACGTGGATGAAGGCGTGAGGGGTCTTGGCGCCCTGCCAGACGATGGCGGCGGGCGCACGGATTTCGGTCGTGACGGAGACGATCGCCATACGATTCAGTATGCGAGCATCACTCGTGTCTGACAACTCGCATCTCGCGCCGTCGGCCGAACCTCGCAAACGTCCCCGCCAGGAGCGGTCCCGCCGCATGGTCGAGCGCATCCTCGACGCGGCGGCTCGCATCTTCGAGGAGCGCGGCTACCGCGCCACCACCACCAACGACGTCGCGGAGGTCGCCCGCGTGTCGGTCGGATCGCTCTACCAGTACTTCGCGAACAAGGACGCGCTCCTGGTGGGCCTCGCCGAACGGCACCTCGACGGGGCGACCCCGCGTCTCGCCGAGGTCGGCGCGCTGCTCAGGGCACACCCACCCGGCGTCGAGGACCTGTGTCGGATCCTCGTCGAGGCGGTGGCCGCAGCGAACCGCTCGGACCGGTTGCACATGCTGCTCTGGACGGCGCCGCGCACCGAGGCGCTCGTCGCACGGCTCGCTGCGTTGGAGGACGCGATGACCGACCTGGTCGTCTGGCATCTGGTCCGCTTCGGGCACGACCCCGGCGTCGCACCGGTACGCGCGCGGCTGCTGGTGACCGCCGTGGAGGCGTGCACACACGGCGTGGTGGCCGGCTCCGAGCGCGAGCGTGCGATCGACGAGCTCGTGCGCCTGTGCGTCGGCTACGTGAGGGACGCGTAGGGGGAAGCCGGGCTGCCCTCGACGGTGGTAGCGCGCGCCAGGAGCCCACGTGCGATGCGCGCGTCGAACCGCCGGGGGCGCCACGCCGTTGATCTTCTGCCTCGACCCGGAGTCTCCGATCCACCCCTGTGTGCACACGCAGCCCGAGGACGGCGTCCTGACGGGCGACTTCGAAGAGTGGGACTGCTCGGTCAGCGGCAACGAGGTGCTGGGCGACCGTGCCACCACGATATGGAGGCTCGGCGCCGTTCACGGGTCGCCGATCGCCTCGAGCGAGAACGCGCTCGCCGCTCGCAACGGCACTCCGGACGACGGGCATGAGCGATGTCACACCTAGGATGGCTGCAGGAGGTACGCCATGAGCGACCACGCCATCCACGTGCTCGGCATCGCCGGCAGCCTACGGAAAGGCTCGTACAACAAGTTGCTGGTCCGAGCCGCGCAGGAGCACGCACCCGACGGCATGCGCGTCACCGAGTTCGACCTCGCGGGTGTGCCGTTCTTCGACGCCGACGTCGAGGAGCGCGGCGACCCCGAGGCCGTCGTAGCCCTCAAGCGCGCCGTGCGCGGCGCCGACGCGATCCTCATAGCAACGCCCGAGTACCAGCACGCCGTGCCGGGCGTCCTCAAGAACGCGCTCGACTGGGCGTCGCGCCCGCCGAGCGACCCGCCACTGGGACGCAAGCCGGTCGCCATCATGGGCGCATCGACCGGCCTCTTCGGCACGGCTCGCGCGCAGGTCGGGTTGCGCCAGATCCTCGCCTACAACGACGCCCAGGTGTTGCAGCGGCCCGAGGTCATGGTCCCGAACGCGAAGCAGGCGTTCGACGCCGACGGCCACCTGGTCGACGAGGCAGCGACACGCTTCCTGCAACAGTTGCTGCGGAACCTGATGGCGTGGAGTCGTCACGCGCGGGGTTGGTCACCGCCGGAGGCCTGAAGGCGCCAGCCACGGCCGCATCGTAACGATCTCGAGCATCGCGGGAACCCTGTCGCCGGCGACCCTTGGCGCCTACTGCATGTCCAAGCACGCTCTCGAGGCATACTCGGACGCGCTGGCGGCGCCGTTGCTGCCACTCGGCGTGCACGTGTGTGCCGTCGCGCCCGGCAGCTTCGACTCGGCCATCGACCGGAACGTCGCCGCACGCTTCGAGGCGCCGGCCAACGCGAGCGAGGACCTCGCGGCTTGGTACGGGCGCGCCGGCGCCACGTCGCGCTCGATGTGCCCGAGTCCGGAACGCGTCGACGCCTTGGGCTTGGCCGAACGAGCGACTCGTCGCCGCGGTCGGGGCCACGGTGGACGCCGCCGCACCAGCCCGTGCGAGCGATGGCGCTGAGCACCGCTGAAGGTCAGCTTCGACCCTTCAGCGAACCACCACGACCTCCACGCCAACCTCCACATCGCCCCACGCCCGGTCGGCCGTGAGCGCGGGCACGCCGTGATGCCGGGCCAGTGCCAGGCACGCGCGGTCCGCGAGCGAGAGGCCGGCGGCGCACGTCCTCGGCCACAGCTCGGCCGCGGACTCGGCGTGGTCGGCCGTGAACGGAACGACGACCGTTCCCTCCGCGGCGATGGCGTCGCCGAGCCCCACCACATCTGCGCCGCGACGGGCAGCCACCTGGACCACCTCCGACCAGTTCACCGCCGACACCGCGCTCCCCTCGAGGGGAACGACGTCGAACCCGACCTCTCGGTAGAGCACGGCCAGGAGCGCCGACGCGTCCAGGACACGCTTCGTATCGCCTTCGGATCCGTTCACGTCGGCTCGTCCGGACCCTCGGCGTCGTCGGCCTCTCGCCCGGCCTCGGCGCGACGCTCCGCCACGAGCTCGTCCACGGCGCTCGGCGCGTCGGCGGCGGCCGGGAAGCGGTCGAGGAGGCGCGTCCGCGCTGCCTCGCGCGGCGCCAACACGAGCCGGCCGTCGTCGATCGACACCACCAGGGCGTCACCGACCTCGAGTCCGAGCGCGCGCCGGAAGTGAGCCGGCACGACGATCCTGCCCTGGGGACCGAGACGCAGCCGGACGAAGGACGGTTCGTCTGCCATCACAGCACTATCATGCCATATGTGCGTACCATGTGGCACTACATTCGGCAGCACATGACTTCGTGGGCCTGGAGGCGCTCGCTGCACGCCCCAGGCTACGCCCCTGGAAAGGGTGCAGGGACCACGAGGTGCGCTCCTGCCTAGCGCCCCTTCAGCGCCCTGTTCGCCGCCAGCTTCCCCGTCAGGAACGCCATCGGCACGCCTCCGGGGCTGTACGCCCACTGCCCCGCCTGCAGCACGCCCGGCACGGGCGTTAGCACCGACCAGGCGACCCGCTGCATCTGGTTCACGGCCGGCATGTGAGGGCCGTCGAACGCCCACCCGACGATCGCGCCGTCGGAGTTCCCCGTGTACGCCTCGAGCGTCACCGGCGTGCTCATGAAGCGCGAGCGCACCTTCGCGCCCAGCCCCGGGTACAGCTGCTTGGCGAGGGCGGCCGTCATGGCGTCGGCGGCGTGCTCGCGGAAGGCACCCGTCCAACCGGCGTCCTGGATCCGGCGGGTGAGGCGGTAGTCGAACAGGCAGCTGACGATCACGCCGGTCTGCCCCGGCGGCGCCAGGTCGGGGTCCTTGAGGACCGGGATCGAGACCTCGTACGTGGTGCGGGCGAAGAAGGCGTCCAGGTACGCCTTCACGGGCTCCTCGGGCAGAGGCCCGTCGGCGTGGCGCGCCAGCAACTCCTCCAGGCCCCGCGTGTGCAGGTCGCCCAGGCCGCGGGCGTCGGGGGCGTAGAAGAGGTGCCCCTCCGAGACGGCCGCGAAGCTGGCCGGCGGCTCGTCGACGGACAAGAAGAGCGACAGCACCGAGTCGCTGCCCGAGCACGCCTCGAGCTCGTCGCGGCGCTGTGCGACGGCGCGCGCCAGGCGCCGGTCCGCGATGGCATCGGCGTTGATCGCGCGGTACAGCGCCTTGAGGTCGGCGCACCAGATCAGCGTGCGGTAGCCGTGGACGTCGCCGGCGCGGTCGGTGACGGTGCGCGCCTCGGGGTCGACGGCCACGATCGGCGACCCGGTGCGGACGTCGACGCCGCGCTCGCGGACGAAGCCATCCAGCAGCCCCATCAGCGCCGCCGTGCCGCCGCGCGGGTAGAGGTAGTCGAGGTAGACGCTGAAGTAGCTCATGGCGAAGAACGCGGGCGTCCCCTTGAAGAAGTGCTGGCCGATGATGCCCTTGAGCCCCGGGTCGTCAGTCAGCTCATCGAGCAGCGCCTCCACCGGTCCCGACATGCGGTTGATCCGCCCGATGGTGGCGACGAACCTGACCATCCACGGCAGCAGCGTCCCGAACAGGTAGCGCCGGTCGCGCAGCACGTCCTTGAAGAGCGGGTTGTCGATCCCGTACAGGACGTCCATGTCGCGCATGATGCGCTGGATCAGCGCCATGATCCGGTCGACGTCGGCCGCGCGGTCCGGGTAGGTGCGCACCAGCAGGTC
>PWQI01000101.1 GCA_003556805.1 Trueperaceae bacterium
CCGTCAGCGTCGCGCGTCTCGAAGCGCATGACGTAGCTCCTGACGGCGCTGCGCACCTGGAGGGGCTCGGAACCGTTGTTGCGAAAGCGCCCTGCGGTCTGGTCGCGCACCGCGCCGGCCGAGAGGGTGCCGCGCAGCTCGACGTCGATGACGGTGCCAGGCTGTGCCCAGGCCCAGGACGCGAGCAGGATCGTCGCGACCAGCGCCACGAACGCCGGGGCGCGCCTCACCACGCTGGCGCCTCGGGGACGTGCCCCTCGAGTGTCACGTACCGTTCTGGAATCTCCCAAATCACGACCTCCGGTGGCGACGAGCGCAGTGTCTCGCCGGTCAGATAGCGGTGCATCGGTTCCCACGGACCGAGGCCCGTGAGCGCTGCGTCGATCACGTCCGAGCCCAGCGCTTCGCGCAACGCTCCGACCGTGTTCCACGCCGGGTCGGCGCTGTACGAGGTACCGACCAGCGTGACCGGCACCTCGACCGCGCCGAACAAGTCGGTGGCCGGCGGCGCCAGGCTCGTGGTTCGCGGCATCGCGATCAGGTCTGGCGGCGGGCCGAGGTGCTCGAGCAGGGGGCCGAGGTCGAGGAACGTCGTCAGGTCGCCCCAGCGCTCCTCCGGCTCCGTCAGCGTGGTCTCGAAACTGGTCTCGCCGAGGCCCGTGAACGGAACGCGCTCGCGCACGGTGGCCGCGATCGCTTGCGCCGCGGCGGCTGCGCCAGCAGGCGTCCAATGCGTGTCGGTCCGTAGGAACGGGTCGTTCACCCGCCTCAACGCCGGCCGCAGGTCGCTGACGACCACGCCACGCTCCTCGAGTGCGTCGACCAAGGTGTCGTAGCGTCGCGCCGCAGCCGTCGGGAGCGGGGCGGGAGCGTGCTTCCCCACGACCGCCGCCTTGCTCGGGACCGGCGCCACCACCAGGTGGACGTCGAGGTGCGCGAGCTCGTCGCGTACCAGCGCGATGCGATCGCTCCACAGCGCGATGGCGCCGGCTGCGTCAGGGACAGTTGCGTACTCCTCTCGACTGAACAACCAGCCGTCGTCGCCTACCAGGACGCCCGGGCGCCCTTGGCCGAACAGGCCGGCGTCGATCACGCCCCATACCGTTCGCGCCGGGTCGAGCAGCGGTGACGCGGCGTCGAACTCGGACTGATACGCCTCGGCCCACGAACCGTCCATGACCGCCACGTCGGGGACGTTCCTCAGCGCGGGGTTCAGCACCGCGGCGGCGCAGCCACCGACGAGGACGAGCGCGAACGCCACGGCATAGGCGACACGCCAGCGCGAGTCGGTGCGCACGCCTGCCCAGTTCGCCGTCGACGCGGTGGCGGTCGCCTCGTCGGCATCGGGGGCCTCCGGCTGGATGGGGTGAGAGTGGTCGCGGGGGGTCGTCATGGTGATGGGGCTCAGAACCGGAAGTACAAGAAGGGCGAGAAGCTGTCGGCGATGGCGCGCATGACCCCGAGGACGAACAGCGGTACGAGACCCCAGCGCAACACCGGTACCCCGATGCGGGCGAGCCATGCAGCGGGCGTGCCGGTCCGAGCTTTGACGTCACCGATCGGGAACCAGATCACCAGGTACGCGATCGCAAGCGTGACCGCTGCCCGAGGCGTGATCTGCCAGGCGAGTTCCGGCGAGACGCCCCAGCCGTTGACGCCGAGCATCGCCGCGTACACGCCGACCGCGTGCGATAGATCGGCCGAGCGGAAGAGCACCCAACCGATGAGCACGAGCACGAACGTGTTCGCGACACGCAGCAGGGAGCGCTCGCGCTCACCGCTGCCTCTCCAGCGCTCGAACGCCAGCAGCCCACCATGCCAGGCGCCCCATCCGACGAACGCCCACGCGGCACCGTGCCAGAGGCCGCCGAGCAGCATCACCAGCATCAGGTTGACGTACGTGCGCCCAGCCCCGCGGCGGTTCCCTCCGAGCGGGATGTAGAGGTAGTCGCGCAGCCAGCGCGAGAGGCTCATGTGCCAGCGGCGCCAGAACTCGGTGATGCTCGCGGCCACGTACGGGCGGTCGAAGTTCTCCTTGAACCGGAAGCCGAGGATGAGCCCCAGCCCGATCGCCATGTCGCTGTACCCGCTGAAGTCGAAGAAGAGCTGGGCGGAGAACGCCAGGACGCCCAACCAGGCCTCGGCGCTGGTGGGCGCCGTGAGTGCGAACGCTCCGTCTGCGATGGGAGCCAGCGCGTCTGCGATCAACACCTTCTTGGTGAAGCCGAGCATGAACCGCTGCGAGCCCTCGGCCACCAGCGCGGCACTGCTGCGCGGCGCCGACAGCACGTGCGCGAGCGTCTTGTAGCGCACGATCGGTCCAGCGATCAGCTGGGGGAAGAGTGCGATGTACGCGGCGACGTCGACGAAACGCGCCCTGGCCGGCGCATCGCCACGCCACACGTCGACCATGTAACTGATCGCCTGGAAGACGTAGAAGGAGATGCCGATCGGCAGGATCACGGAGAGCGCCGGCAGGGGTGCGGCACCCCAGGCGACCAGCAGCGCGTTGAGGCTCGACACGCCGAACTCCGCGTACTTGAAGTACGCCAGGGTGCCGAGCTGCACGGTGATCCCGAGCGCGAGGACGCGCCGAGCCGCCACCGGTCGCCCCGCTCGCCAGCGGCCGACGTGCTGTCCCACGAGGTACGCCGCGACCGTCGAGGCCACGAACACGACCGCGAAGTCGAGCCGCCACCAGGCGTAGAACGCGTACGACGCCAACAGGATCCAGGCGGTCCTCCAGCGCGGCGGCAACAGCGCGTAGACCGCCAGGAAGAGCGGCAGGAACAGGAACAAGAAGACCGTGCTGGTGAAGACCACCGATCACTCCGCTACGGCGGCAGCGACGTACCGCACGAGCGGCCCGTCCGGACCCTCCACCACGATCACCGAGTGTGCCACGGCACGCTCGTACACGCGCGCCTCGAGCGTCCCTATGACATCGTCGTCGAAGCGGATCTCGAGCTCGACCTCCGCCTCGGCGATCGCGACCGCCGCCTGTTCCCACGGTGGAACGCTCTCGACGACCGGTGGGCCGTCGCGCACGACCAGGTCGAGCGCCCCCAAATCGGTCAGGTTGTAGAGCGCCAGCAGACCGCGCGACACGTCGACCAGGACCGAATCGTCGATCACATGCACCGTGTCCACGGTTGCCACGACCGTCAGGAACGAACCCGCCTCGACCGAGACGGGCGTCACGACGCCGCCGAGGTCGACGGTGACGTCGCCTGGTGCGACCACCCGGTACGCGGTCGCATCTGCAAACGCGACGGACTCGAGGGGCCCGTCGCCGATCCGTATGCCCAGACCGCCCGGCGCCTCCGCGTTCACGGCGCGCACCCACGCCGCCTCCGGCGGGGCCGAGGGACCGTACAGGTCGCCCTGCCCGAGCGCCGGCGTGAGCGCCCAGGCGACCACGACGAGCACCAGCGCGCGGGTCGACCAGCACGTCCAGGAGCGGAGAACGCGTCTCATCACTCGAGGCTACCCGGCCAACATGAGCGCGTCTTGGGCCTGTGACGCAATCACCAGGCACGCTGAGGCGCCTACACTTGATGCCATGAACGCTGATAGTACCAGCGACGCCGTCGCCCGCATCGACGAGCTGCGCCGCGAGATCGCCCATCACGACCACCGGTACCACGTCCTCGACGCCCCGGAGATCGCCGACGACGTCTACGACGCACTCCTTCAGGAACTCCGTGCGCTCGAGGCCGAGCACCCCGAGCTCGTGACGCCGGCGAGCCCGACCCAGCGCGTCGGCGGGGTGGCGAGCGCCGGGCTCGAGACCGTTCCGCACGTCGCCGCCATGCTCAGCCTCGACAGCTCGGCCGACCGGGGCGCGTTCCAGCAGTTCGACGCGCGGCTGCGCAAGGCGTTGGGCGACGAGGGTGTGCGCTACTCGCTCGAGCCCAAGCTCGACGGCTTGTCGATCGAGCTCGTCTACGAACAGGGCCGCCTGGCACGCGCCGTCACCCGCGGTGACGGGCGCCGCGGTGAGGTGGTGACGGCCAACGTGCGCACGATCGCGGGGCTGCCCGAGGGCCTGAGCGACGCCACCGAGGCGGTACCCGCGCTCGTCGGGGTGCGCGGCGAGGTGTTCCTCACTCTCGACGCCTTCGACGACGTGAACGAGGCACTGCTCGCCGATGGCAAGGCGCCCTTCGCGAACCCACGCAACGCCGCGGCGGGCACGATTCGGCAGTTGGATCCGGCCCTCGCGGCCTCGCGACCGCTGGCCCTCTACGCATACGACTTGCTGGAGCCGGAGGGGGGAGACGGCGAGATGCCGTTCCAGACCCATGGTGAGGTCCTCGCGGGTCTCGCGGCGTGGGGTCTGCCAGTGAACCCGGAGCACGCCTGGGCCAGCGACGCCGACGAGGTCTGGAGCGTCTTCGAGCGGTTCGCTGCGCGCCGTGACGCGCTGCCGTACGAGATCGACGGCGTGGTCGTGAAGCTCGATGCGCTCGCCGCACGGCGCGCGCTCGGCAGCACCGCCCACCACCCCCGCTGGGCGTACGCGATCAAGTTCCCGCCCCGCAAGGAGGTGAGCCAGGTGCTGCGCATCGTGACCAGCGTCGGGCGCACCGGTGCGGTGACGCCGGTCGCCCTGTTGCGACCGGTCTCGATCGGCGGCGTGACGGTGAGTCGCGCCAACCTCCACAACCGCGAGGACATCGAGCGCAAGGACATCCGCGAGGGCGACACGGTCCGCGTCGAGCGTGCCGGCGACGTCATCCCACAGGTGGTCGAGCGCGTCGAGGTGGCCGGCGAGCGGGGCGCGCCGTTCCGCATGCCCGATCGTTGCCCCTCGTGCGACAGCGTGCTGGAGCCCCGCGGGCCGTACACCGTGTGCCCGAACGCGTTCGAGTGCCCGGCACAGCGCATCGGACGGCTCGTCCACTTCGCCAGCCGTCGCGGGCTCGACATCGATGGACTGGGTGAGCGCACCGCACGGCAACTCGTCGAGCGCGGCCTGGTGACCCAGCTCCCGCAGTTGTTCGATCTCGACCCAGCGGATCTCGAGACGCTCGACGGTTTCGCCGAGGTCTCGGCGCGCAACCTCCACCACGCCTTGCAGCGCGCCCGTCGCACCGAACTGGCGCAGCTGCTGTACGGCCTCGGCATCCCCGAGGTCGGCGCCGCCGTCGCACAGACGCTGGCGCAGCGGTTCGGCACGTTGGCCGGGCTGCGCGCCGCGTCCGTCGAGGCCCTGGAGGCCGTCGATGGGGTCGGCCCGGTGATGGCGCGGGCGATCCACGGCTTCTTGCACGAGCCACGGAACGCCGAGGGGCTCGATGCGCTCGAGGCGCGCATCGAGACGCTGCCGATCGAGGTGGTCGAGCCCGAGGCGCAGCCGCTCGCCGGCGTGACCATCGTCTTCACCGGCGCGCTGGAGCGCTTCACGCGCGACCAGGCGCGCTCCCTGGTCGAGCGCCTCGGCGCCAAGGCGGCCGCGAGCGTATCGAAGCGCACGCACCTCGTGGTCGCGGGCAGCGACGCCGGCTCCAAACTCGTCAAGGCGACCGAGCTCGGGATCGAGGTGGTCGACGAAGAGGGCTTCCTCACCTACCTCGAAGACCTCGGCATCGACACTGGCGAACTCACGGGGGACGTCGCGTGAGCTCGTCGCGTCGCATCGGCAACGCCGAGATCGCGGAGCGCCTCGAGCGTACCGCCGACCTGCTCGAGATCGACGGTGCGAACGCCTTCCGCGTGCGCGCCTATCGGAACGCTGCCGAGGCCGTCGCGGCGCACGCCGAGTCGTTCTCCGCCATGGTCGAGCGCGCCGCCGACCTCACCGAGCTCAAGGGCATCGGTAAGGATCTTGCGGCGGGCATCACCGCGCTCGTTCGTGAGGGAGCGCTGCCAGCGCTCGAAGAGCTCAGCGCGCGCGTGCCACTCGGCCTCCTCGACGTCGTCCAAGTCCAAAGCGTGGGCCCGAAGCGCGCCCACACCCTCTGGCAGCAACGCGGCGTCACCGGCCTCGACGACCTCGAGCGCGTCGCGCGCGCGGGACGTGTCGCCGATCTCCCGGGTTTCGGCGAGAAGACGCAAGCGAAGATCCTGAGCGGCATCGAAGCCGTGCGCCGTCGCGACGGTCGCGCCCGACTCGGCGACGCCGACGCCCTGGTGCGACCCCTGCTCGCTCTGGTGGAAGGCGCACCTGGCGTGAAGCGCGCCGGCGTCGCGGGCAGCCTGCGGCGTGGCCGTGAGACGATCGGCGACGTCGACCTGCTGGCCGCGGCACGAGACCCCGCGCCCGTGATGGCCGCCTTGCGCGCGGCCGACGGCGTGCGCGAGGTTCTCGGCAGCGGCGACACGAAGACCAGCGTCCTCCTCACCGGTGGCCTCCAGGTCGACCTGCGCGTCGTACCGGAGGCCGCGTACGGCGCTGCCTTGGTGTACTTCACAGGTTCGAAGGCCCATAACGTCGCACTGCGGCAACTCGCGATCGAGCGTGGGCTCAAGCTCTCCGAGTACGGCCTCTTCGCCCACGACGACGAGGATCCGATCGCTGCGCGCGACGAGCGCGACGTCTACGCTGCGCTCGAGTTGCCGTGGATCGCCCCGGAGCTGCGCGAGGACCGCGGGGAGATGGAGGCCGCCGACGAGGGCCGCCTCCCCGAGCTGCTCACGCTCGACGACATCCGCGGCGATCTGCATTGGCACACCACCTGGTCGGACGGAGCCGATGACGTCGAGAGGATGCTCGAAGCATGCGCAGCGCGTGGGTACGAGTACGCCGCGATCACCGATCACAGCCAGGCGCTGCGCATGACCGGCGGTCTCGACGCGGCCAAGCTCGCACGCCAATGGGAGGCACTCGACGCCGCGGAGCGCGAGCGCGGTGACGCTGCTCCGACCCTCCTGCGCGGTCTCGAGGTCGACATCTTGAAAGACGGTCGGCTCGATCTCGACGACGACTGGCTCGAACGTCTCGATATCGTCGTCGCCTCGGTGCACTCGTACTTCGACCTCGCTCAAGCCGATCAGACCGAACGCATCGTGCGCGCACTCGGGCATCCGTCGGTCAACGTGCTTGCGCACCCGACGGGCCGGTTGCTGGGTCGCCGCGATGGGTTCGACGTCGATCTCGATGCGATCTTCGCAGCCGCCGCCGAACACGGTGTGGCGATCGAGTGCAACGCGTCGCCGTACCGACTCGACGCCAGCGACGTCCACATGATGCGCGCCGTCAGAGCGGGCTGCACCATCGTCATCGACAGCGACGCGCACGCAGCCGCCGGACTCGACGACATGCGGTTCGGCGTGCTGACGGCGCGACGCGCGTGGCTCGGCGTCGACCAGGTCCTGAACGCTTGGCCGTTGGAGCGGGTGCGTGCGTTCCTGGGACGCAGTGGCCGGTGAACGGCGCCTCACGCGAAGCAACGGTGCCGCGTGTAACACTGTCGCTACTACGTGACCGACGACGCGCGTCGTCGCACTTCCCATCACCAACGCGGGTTCCGGCCCGCGCGAACGAGGCCCACAGTGTCGATCACGACCGCTTCGCCCGCCAGCGCGCGGACAACCGTCGCAGCCTGCGTGCTGCTCATCGTCGCCCTGCTCGGTGCGGCGCATGCGCGCGACGCCATCGAGCGCTCGCCCTACGCACCACTGGTCGACGATCTGCTCGCGCGCCTGTACGCCACCACGGTCGCGTGCGATCTCGCGCTCGATCCGGCGACACGTTGCTTCACCATCGTGCCTGGCACCGTCGCTGCCGTCGCCGAGGCCCTCGAGCACGTGATGCTCGAGTACGGTGGGAGCATCGTCCGCTCCGAATGGCGCTCCGGCAACGGCGTTCACCACGTCGAGCTGCGCCTCAGCGACGACCTGTGGGGCAGCCTCGAACTGTGGTTGACCGAGCCCGACGGGCAGGTCGTGGCTGGGCGCGTCATGCATCAGCCGAAGCGCCGCAACGGCGCTCCCTGAGGGTGCGCTGCGGCGTAGCGGGGCGCTACCACGACGACCAGGATGCGCGTGAAGCCCCGCGACGCCGTCACCGGCGCGAAACGGGTATACCTGAACGAATGTGCGTCGGGCCCGATGCCGGCGCGCGACGGTCGCACATACCCACGACTCCGCCGACCGGCGGCCGCGACGGACACGGCCGCCGCCGGTGTGAAGCGCTCGGCCGCCTTGGGCGGCGCGGCGTGCCAGGAGGCGAGATGACAGGCAGGCCCAGACGCCACGCGTGTGTTCCGGCACCGCGCCACCGGGCGCCAGCATGCTGAGCGCGGTCCTCGCGGCGTTCGCCGTCGCGTTGGTCGCGCCGCTGCTCGCTCAGCGCCTCGGCGCCCGCGCCGGTTGGTGGTTGGCGCTGCTGCCCGCCGGGCTGTTCGCCTGGTACCTGACATACCTGCCCGCCGTCGCGGCGGGGGAGAGCGTGTTGGAGGCCACCGCCTGGGTGCCGCGCCTCGGTGTGACGTTGGCGATGCGCATGGATGGCCTGTCCTTGCTCATGGCGCTGATCGTCACCGGCATCGGCGTGGCGATCGTCATCTACGCAGGCGGTTACCTCAAGGGTGATCCGGCGTTGCCCCGGTTCTACCTGATCCTGCTCGGGTTCATGGCGGCCATGCTCGGCCTGGTGACCTCGGACGACCTGATCAGCTTGTTCGTGTTCTGGGAACTCACGAGCATCACCTCGTACTTCTTGGTCGGCTTCAAGCACCAGTACGCCGACAGTCGCGCGAGTGCGTTGCAGGCGCTGCTCGTCACGGCGGGTGGCGGGCTCGCGATGTTGGCCGGGTTCCTGATGATCGTGGCGATCACGGGCAGCACCTCGATCAGCGGCCTGATCGCCGATCCCGCCGCGCTGCTCGCGAGCCCGCTGCTGCCCGCGGTCATCGTGCTCGTCGCCATCGGTGCCTTCACCAAGTCGGCCCAGTTCCCGTTCCACTTCTGGCTACCGAACGCCATGGCCGCCCCGACGCCCGTCTCTGCGTACCTGCACTCTGCCACGATGGTCAAGGCCGGCGTCTACCTGCTCGCGCGGCTCGCGCCGGTGTTCACGGGCGAACCGCTGTGGGTGTGGCTGCTCAGCTTGATCGGTGCGGCGACCATCGTCGCGGCGGCTGGCCTGTCGCTGTTCCGGCGCGACAGCAAGGCGCTCTTGGCCTACTCCACCATCGTCGCGCTCGCGACGATGGTCATGCTGATCGGTCTCGGGGGCGAGTACGCAGGGACCGCCGCCGTCGTGTTCCTCCTCGCGCACGCGCTGTACAAGGCGCCGCTCTTCATGGTGGCTGGCTCCGTCGACCACGAGGCTGGCTCACGTGACATCACGGCACTGCGCGGCGTCGGTCGCGCGATGCCGTTCACCTGGGCCGCGGCCCTGCTGGCCGGCGTGAGCGCCGCCGGCCTGCCACCGCTGTTCGGCTTCGTGGCGAAGGAACTCGCCCTCGAGGCGCTGCTCGACACGCGGGCGTGGTTGCTCGTACCGTTCGTCGGGGCCGGTGCGGTCCTGCTCCTCATCGCCGTCCTGGTGGCTTGGCGACCCTTCGCCGGTCGCGAGATGCAGGCGCCGAAGACCGTGCACGAGGCGCCACCGTCGATGCTGGTCGGCCCACTCGTCCTCGCGGGGGCGGGCGTCGTCCTCGGCTTCGCGCCGTACCTGGTGGGTGACGCGCTGCTGGTGCCGGCCGCTGCGGCCGTGATCGGCGCCCCCCACGCGTTCGATCTCTATCTGTGGCACGGGCTGACGCCTGCGCTCGGGTTGTCGGCGCTCACGATCGCCCTCGGTGTGCTCCTCACATGGCGTTGGCGGGCGCTGCACGACGCGCTTCGCGCTCGTCTGGGCGATTCGCGTGTCGGGCCCGCTGGGGTCTACCAGCGCTTCATCGACGGCCTCGTGCCGTTCGCGCAGGCGTTCACGCGGCGCGTGCAACCCGACGATCTGCGCACCCACCTGACCGTGATTACCGCCGTTGCGGTGCTGGCCACGGGCCTCACGGGCCTCGTGAAAGGGAGCCTGAGGCTCGGCTTGGCGCATCAACCGGGCTACTTCTACGAGTATCTGGTGATGGCCGTGGTCGTCGCGGCCGCGCTCGCGGCCGTGCGCGCGCACCGGCGGCTCCCAGCGATCACCGCCCTGGGCGTGCTCGGCTTCGGCATCGCCATCGTGTTCGTGTTCTTCGCCGCCCCCGACCTCGCCATCACGCAGTTCCTGGTGGAGACGCTGATCGTCATCATCGTCGCGTTGGTCATGATGCGTCTGCCGCGGCACTCGCTGCGTGAAGAGGACAACCGGGCGGTGCGCGCCGTGGCTGGCACCGTCGCCACGCTCGCGGGCCTGCTCATCGCCAGCCTCACCCTGGCGGTGACGGCCGGTCCGCAGGACGCGCGCGTGAGCGACTTCTTCGCTGCCGAGAGTTATCCGAGCGCACTGGGACGCAACATCGTCAACGTCATCCTGGTCGACTTCCGTGCCATCGACACGCTGGGTGAGATCACGGTGCTCGTGGTCGCGGCCGTCGGGGTGTACGCGCTGTTGCGCCGTCGCGACCGGAGCCGCGATCCGCACGACGTCGAGCCGCCGCGCGGCTCGGCCGCCTCGGACGGGGGCGACGCGTGAACAGCCTCATCCTCAGAACGACCACGATGCTGCTCATCACCATCTTGTTGCTGTTCTCGGTGTTCTTGCTGTTGCGCGGGCACGACCTGCCGGGCGGCGGCTTCATCGGTGGGTTGACCGCCGCCGCCGCCGTCGCCCTGTACGTCTTGGCCTTCGGAGCCCAGGCGGCCAACGAGATGGTCCGCGTTCGTCCGCGGGCGCTGCTCGGCTTCGGCCTCACGGCCGCCGTCGTGGCGGGCCTGATCGCTGTGTTGTTCGGTACGCCGTTCTTGACCGGGCACTGGCTGATCATCGATCTGCCTGGTAGCGCGGAGGTCAAGCTCAGTACCGTCTTGCTCTTCGACGTCGGCGTGTACCTGGTCGTGGTCTGAACCGTGCTCACGATGCTGTTCGCTCTGGAGGGGCAGTGACCATGGAGGTTCCCTTCGCCGTCATGGTCGGGGTCCTGTTCGCCAGTGGCCTGTACCTGATGATGCAGCGTAACCTGATGCGCTTCGTGTTCGGTCTGTTGGTCCTGTCTGGCTCTGTGAACGTGTTGATCTTCACCGCCGGCCGCCTGACCCGGGGCGCGGCGCCGGTCATCCCCGCAGGCCTGACGACGCCCGCCGGTGAGGTGGCCAACGCCCTGCCGCAAGCGGTCGTGCTGACCGCGATCGTCATCGGCTTCGGCCTGATCGTGTTCACCTTGGTGCTCTTGCTGCGCGTCTACGAGCGTCTCGGTACCGTGAAGACCGACGAACTCGGCGACGCGCTCGTGCGTCTCGATGACGAGGACGAGGTATGAACCTGTTCGTCGTCGCCCCCGTCATCGTGCCGCTCTTCAGTGCGGCGGTGCTGCTCCTGCTTCGTCACAGCCAGGGCGCCCAGCGCGTGCTCGCCACGCTCAGCACGGCGGCGTCGGTGGTGGTCGCCGCGGTGCTCATGGCGCAGGTGTCGTCCGGCGGGATTCAGGTCGTGCAGTTCGGTGGCTGGACCGCCCCCTTCGGCATCTCGTTCGTCGCGGACCACCTCTCAGCCGTCATGGTGCTGATCGCTTCCGTGATGGCGCTCGCCTCGGCCGTCTACGCGTTGCGCGACATCGACCCCGAACGCGAGCGCTCGGGTTTCCACCCGCTCTTCCAGGTCCTGCTGGTGGGCATCAACGGCGCCTTCCTCACCGGCGACCTGTTCAACCTCTACGTGTGGTTCGAGGTGCTGCTCATCAGCAGCTTCGTGCTGCTCACGCTCGGCGGGCGCCGAGCGCAGCTCGAGGGTGGGATCAAGTACGTCTCCGTCAACCTGCTGTCGTCGATGCTGTTCCTCGCCGCGATCGGCCTCCTGTACGGCCTTACCGGCACGCTGAACATGGCCGATCTGGCGATCGAACTCCGGCACCAAGACCCCGGATTGGTCACGACGATCGCGATGCTGTTCATGGTCGCGTTCGGGATCAAGGCGGCGGTGTTCCCGCTGTTCTTCTGGCTCCCGGCCTCGTACCACACGCCGCCGATCGCGATCTCCGCGTTCTTCGCCGGCATGTTGACCAAGGTCGGCGTCTACGCCCTGATGCGCGTCTTCACGCTCCTCTTCACCGGCGACGTCGGTTACACCCACACCATCCTGCTCTGGGTGGGTGCGTTCACGATGGTCAGTGGCGTGCTCACCGCGGCCGCGCAGAGCGACGTGCGCAAGATCTTGTCGTTCCACATCATCAGCCAGATCGGCTACATGATCATGGGCCTGGCGTTGTACACGCCACTCGCCTTGGCGGGTGCGGTGTTCTACTTGATCCACAACATCGTCGCCAAGGCGAACCTGTTCTTGATCGCCGGCATCGCCAGGCGCCTCACGGGCAGTTTCGACCTGGGGCGCATCGGGGGCCTGTTCAAGGCCGCGCCGTTCCTGTCGGCGCTGTTCTTGATCGCCGCCTTGGGCCTGGCGGGCATCCCACCGCTCTCGGGCTTCTGGGCGAAGCTGCTCGTCGTGCTGGCCGCCCTCGAGGCGGGCGTGTGGTGGATCGCGGCGGTGGCGCTGGGCGTCGGCCTCTTGACGCTCTTCTCGATGACCAAGATCTGGCAGTACGCGTATTGGAAGCCGGCTCCCGACGATGCGCCCGTGGGGGCAGCGCCGTCGCGCTTGTTCTACGCACCCGTCGTCGGCCTGGCGGCGCTCACGGTGCTGCTCGGCCTGTGGAGCACGCCGCTGATCGGGGTGGCTGACGCGGCTGCCGCCGAGCTCCTCGACCCGTCGCGTTACGTCGGCGCCGTGCTCGGCCCGGAGGCTGCCGCCGGCCTGCGTGCGGTGCTCGAAGCCTCGCTAGGGGGAGACCAGTGACCCTCTTCGCACTCAACCTCATGCTGGCGCTGCTATGGGCCATGGCGCAGGGCGAGGTGACCCTGGTGTCGATCGGCAGCGGATTCCTGGTCGGGATGCTGGTGCTGCACCTGGTCGGCCCAGTGCTCGGCGATAGCCGCTACGCCGTCCGCTTCCTGCGCGCCATCGGGCTGACGGTCTTCTTCCTGAAGGAGCTCGTGGTGTCCAGCATCCGCGTCGCCATCGACGTGATCAGACCCACGTTCACGATGCGCCCGGCGATCATCCAGGTGCCGCTCGACGTGCGTGGTGACGTCCAGATCACGCTCCTCGCCAACCTCGTCTCGCTCACGCCGGGGACGCTCTCCGTCGACGTCAGCGACGACGGCACCAGCCTCTACGTCCACGCCATGTACGGCGACGATCCCGCGGCGGTCTCGCGCAGCATCAAGCACGACTTCGAACGGCGCATCCTGGAGGTGTTCCGATGACCCTGCTCGAGGGCCCAGCGAGCCTGTTGCAGGTTGCGGCCTACCTGGCGTTCGGGGCCACCATGCTCGCGCTCGTCGCCGCGTTCGTCCGTGTCGTCATCGGTCCCAGCCTGTCGGACCGCGTGCTGGCGCTCGACGTGATCGGTCTTGTGTCGGTGTCGGTGATCGCGACGTACGCCATCGCCTCGGGGCAGGGTCTGTACCTCGACGCGGCGATCGCCCTGGCCCTGGTCGCCTTCCTCGGGACGGTCGCGTTCGCTCGCTTCATCGAGTGGCGTCGTGGGAGCCGCCATGAGTGAGACCATCGGCGCCCTCCTGCTCATCGCCGGCGCCTTCTTCGTGCTGGTCGCAGCACTCGGCGTGCTGCGGCTTCCGGATGTGTTCATGCGCATGCACGCAGGCACGAAGGCCGGCACGCTCGGCGCTGGCCTGGTCCTCGTCGCCGCCGCGTTCGTGTTCGGCGAGCTCGGCGTCGCCGTCAAGAGCGTGGTCGTGTTCGTCTTCCTGCTCCTCACGGCGCCGGTGGCGGCTCACGTGCTGGGCCGGGCGGCGTACTACGACCGCGCCGAACTGTGGGACCGAACGCATCACGACGATCTGCGTGGCCGCTACGACGAGGTGCGACACGGGCGCCCGGATCCCGCGCCGGACGAGCTCGAGAGCGATCATTGAGCGGTTTCTGGCGGCGCGCTCGAGTCCCGACCTGCTAGCCTGAACGTCATCGTGGCGAAAGCGGACGAGCACACGGCCGACGAGTTGGATGGCGGGGCACGTGCAGGTGCGTCGGGCGACGGGCTCGGACCGGTCGAACGCAGGCTGATCGACGTCCTGAGCGACGTCGTCGAACGGCTCACCGCGACGCGCTCAGGCGCATTCGACGCAGTCGCCTGCGACGTGCTCGCGTCAATTGCGCGCGCCGTCGACGCGGATCGTGCGTTCCTGTTCCGCTTCGATCACGAACACGATCGCTTCGACGCCACGCACGAGTGGACCCGTGATGGCGTCGAGGGCTACGTGATCCGGACACGCGGCATCCTCTTCGAAGACCGGCCGTGGTGGGCCGCTCCGCTCCTGGAGGGCCAGCACCAGCTGTTCGAGCGTGAGCGCGACCTGCCCGACGAGCGTGCGAGGGGCGTGTGGCGCGACCACGCTCTGCGCACGATCCTCGCCGTCCCGACGCGCGCCGGTGGTGCCGTCGTCGGTTCGCTCGGGATCCACCACCAGCGCGCAGCGGCCGAGTGGGCGCCGAGCCTGATCTCGTTGGTGCAGGTCATCGCCGACGTGATCGGTGGCGCGCGCGATCGTGACGACCTCGCTCAACGCTCGCTGGCCGAGTCGCGCTGGCGCAACGGCCTGACCGACATGGTCGCTTGGGGGCTCGAGCAGCGGCTCGAACACACGCTGTACCCCGGCCTGCTCGAGCGCGTCGCCGATCTCGCACCCGAGGCCGATGCCGGGTCGATCTTGCTTCGCGGCCCGGACGGACGCTTCCGGTTCGTCGCGACGCACCGCTACGAGTTCGAGCCGCTGAAGCACGTGGTGTTCGACGTCGACGAGCTCTCCCACCCGCACGGCATGCGCACGACGACGCAACTCCTGCATCCGTTCGGACGCAACGAGCGACTCGGCGTGGAGCGGCGCGACGCGCTCAACGCGCATGGCGGCGCCGATCGCATCACCGCCACGCTGGTGTTGCCGCTCCTCACCGGAGATCTCCCACTCGGTTTCCTCTACCTCGACCGGCTCGAACGTGACCGGCCGTTCTCGCGCGACACCGTCGCCATGGCCGAAGTCGCCGCAACGCAGGCGTCGCTCGTCATCCAGCGGCTCACGCTCGAGGCTGCCGTGCGCATGCGGAAGGAGGAACTCGAGCGGATCGCCAGCGTCGACACCCTCACGGGCCTCCCGAACCGAGCGGCCTTCTTCGACGCTCTGCGCATGACGCTGAGTCGGGCGGCCCGCCACAAGACGGCCGTCGCCCTGCTCTACCTCGACCTCGACGGTTTCAAGGACGTGAACGACTCGCTCGGTCATGACGTCGGGGACCAGGTGTTGCGCGAACTCGCGGGGCGCCTGCGCGGCGCGGTGCGCAGCAGCGACGCCGTCGCGCGGCTCGGCGGCGACGAGTTCACCGTGATCATCGGAGACCTCGACGACGCATCGGAGGCCGGCCACGTCGCTGGTAAGCTCCTGGACGCCGTCGACGAGCCATTCCTGGTCGGTCCGGCCGTCGTTCGGCTCACGTCGTCGATCGGCATCGCCCTCTACCCGAGCGATGCCGATGAAGCCGGTGATCTGCTGCGCCATGCGGACGCCGCGATGTACCGCGCGAAGGTCGGCGGACGTGATGGGTACCGCTTCTTCACCGCCGAGATCGACGTCGCCGCCCGCGACCGCTTGCAGCTGACGACCGACCTCCACAGCGCGCTCGAGGGTGGCGCGCTCGACGTCGTGTTCCAGCCGCGGGTGGCACTCGCCAGCGGTTCGTGGGTCGGGATCGAAGCGCTGGCGCGCTGGCGTCATCCTGAGCGCGGGGTCATCCGATCGGACGTGTTCGTGCCGCTGGCGGAGGAGACGGGCCTGATCGACGCGCTCGGCCGCTTCGTGGCGCGCGAGGCGTGCGGCGCGGTCGCGAGCTGGTCGGGTCACCGCGTTCTCGGAGCGGCGCGCCTGTCGCTCAACGTGTCGATGCGTGAACTGCTCTACGGAGACCTGGCCGGCCGCATCGAGGGCTTGATGGCGACCCATGGTCTGCGCCCGGACCAGCTCGAGATCGAGGTGACCGAGGCGGCCATGGTGCGCGACATCGACGCGAACCTCGGCCGGCTCGAAGCGGTGCACGCGCTCGGCGTCTCGATCGCGCTCGACGGGTTCGGCACGGCCTCCTCGACGCTCGGGCGGTGGAAGCGGGTACCGCTCGACGTCGTGAAGCTCGACCGCAGCGTCGTTGCGGGCGTCGACGGCCACGGCGACGACGGCGACGCTGACGCCGACGCCGACGTGGCGATCATTAGGGCGATCGTCGCGATCGGCGTGAAGGCCGGCTTCACGGTCGTGGCGGAGGGGATCGAGCGAGCCAACCAAGTCGACGTGCTGCGCGACCTCGGCTGCACCGAGGGCCAAGGGTACGTGTTCGCTCGACCGATGTCGGCCGAGGCGCTGCGCACTGCGGCCGATGCGTTGCCGCGATCGCCCGACGGCCCGCGCGCGGAGCCCGGCGCGGATCGTTCGGCCTGAGCGCTCGCAGACTGGTAGCGTGGGAGCCATGATCACGTTGTCATCTCGACCCATCGCGGGGCCCGGCTGATGCCGCGCCCGGTCGATCGCTTCCTCGAGCACGTGCGCGGCGAACTCGCCTCGATCGAGGCGGAGGGGCTCACCAAGCACGAGCGCGCCATCACCAGCCAACAGCAGGCCGACATCGAGATCGAGTTCGGCGATGGCCCGGAACGGCGACGCGTCGTGAACCTGTGTGCGAACAACTACTTGGGTCTCGCCAACAATCCCGACGTGATGGCGGCTGCCAAGGCGGGTATCGACCGCTACGGCTTCGGCGTGGCCTCGGTGCGGTTCATCTGCGGCACGCAGGACCTGCATCATGCGCTCGAAGAGCGCCTGTCAGGCTTCCTCGGTACCGATGCCACGATCCTGTACTCGAGTTGTTACGACGCCAACACTGGGCTCTTCGAGACGCTGCTCGGTCCGGAGGACGCCATCATCTCCGACACGCTGAACCACGCCTCGATCATCGACGGCGTTCGGCTCTGCAAGGCGCAACGATTCCGCTATGCGAACGCCGACCTGGCCGACCTCGAACGGCAGCTCGAGGCCGCCAAAGGCGCGCGTTTCCGGCTGATCGCCACGGACGGCGTGTTCAGCATGGACGGCGTGGTGGCGCCGCTCGAGGGCATCTGTGACCTGGCAGAGCGCTTCGACGCGATGGTGATGGTCGACGACTCGCATGCGGTGGGCTTCATGGGTGAGCACGGGCGCGGCACGCACGAGCACTGTGGCGTCATGGGTCGTGTCGACCTCATCACCGGGACGCTCGGCAAGGCCCTCGGGGGCGCGTCGGGCGGCTACACGAGCGGCCGGGCCGATCTCGTCGCGCTCTTGCGCCAGCGCAGTCGCCCCTACTTGTTCAGCAACGCCCTCGCGCCCGTCGTGGCCGCTGCGTCGCTGCGCGTGCTCGACCTGCTGGAAGGCGGCGATGCGCTGCGCCGACGCGTCCACGCCAACGCTGCGCGGTTCCGGCACGGCATGCAGGCCGCAGGCTTCGAGCTGGCAGGGGCCGATCATCCGATCGTGCCGGTGATGATCGGCGACGCCGCGCTGGCCGCGCGCATGGCCGAGCGCCTGCTCGACGAGGGGCTGTACGTGGTCGGCTTCAGCTTCCCGGTGGTGCCCAGGGGCCAGGCGCGCATCCGCACGCAGCTCTCGGCTCTGCACACCGACGCTCACCTCGACACGGCCGTGCGCGCGTTCACGGACGTCGGACGCGAACTCGGCGTGATCGCGTGAAAGCGCTCGCGAAGGTCGAGCCGCGGCCGGGCATGTGGCAGATCGATGCCCCGGAGCCAGCGGTCGGACCGAACGACGTGCTGATCGGGATCAAGCGCATGTCCATCTGCGGTACCGACGTCCACATCGACACCTGGGACGCCTGGGCGCAGCGCACCATTCCCGTGCCGATGGTCACTGGGCACGAGTACATGGGCACGGTGCTCGACGTTGGCAACGAGGTGCGCGGCATCGGCGTCGGTGACCGCGTGTCGGGCGAGGGCCATATCACCTGCGGGCACTGCCGCAACTGCCGCGCCGGACGCCGCCACTTGTGCCGGAACACCGAGGGCGTCGGCGTCACTCGCCCGGGGGCGTTCGCGGAGCGCTTCGTCTTGCCCGCCTCGAACGTGTTCGTGATCCCCGACGAGGTTCCGGACGACTGGGCGGCCATCCTCGACCCGCTCGGGAACGCGGTCCACACGGCGCTCTCGTTCGATCTGGTGGGCGAGGACGTCCTCATCACGGGCGCCGGGCCGATCGGCTGCATGGCGGCGGCCGTGTGCCGCTTCGTCGGTGCCCGCTACGTCGTGGTCACCGACGTGAACCCGTACCGCCTCGAGCTGGCGCGCCGCATGGGTGCCACGCGCGTCGTGGACGTGACCGCGGCGGAAGCCGACCTGCGTGACGTGATGAGCGATCTCGGCATGACCGAGGGGTTTGACGTCGGCTTGGAGATGTCGGGCGCGGCGGCGGCCTTCGGGCAGCTGCTCGAGCACATGAACTGGGGTGGGCACGTTGCGTTGCTCGGGATCCCGCCCGCGGAGGTCGCCGTCGACTGGGACCAGGTGATCTTCAAGGGGCTCACGCTGAAGGGGATCTATGGCCGTGAGATGTTCGAGACCTGGTACAAGATGGCCGGCATGCTGCAGTCGGGTCTCGATCTCGAACCCGTGATCACGCACCGCATGCGTGCGGAGGACTACCGCGAGGGGTTCGACGTCATGGGCTCAGGGCGTGCGGGCAAGGTGATCTTGCGCTGGGACGAGTGAGCGTTCGGTCGCGTCACGGCTCGCATCAAGCGTGATGGGGCCGAGGTCGTGCCGGGCCTGCGCGCGCGATGCAACCTTCGCGCAACCCTCGATTTGCAAACATTGAGGCAGGAAAGCGGACGGCCACGGATGCAGCTGATGGCCGTCCGCTTTTCGTCGTCTTGACCGACGTTCACGGTTCGTCGTCGACCACCATCTCGGAGGCAGGCGGCAGGCGCCACGCGTGCACCGCCCCAAGGGCGATGCACGCGCCGAAGACCAGCAGGATCCCGCCCGATCCGAGCCAGCCGGCCATCGTGCCGACCGCGGCGCCGGCGACCGTCGCAGCGCCGATGCTGGTGTTCGCGATCGCGACGTACGTCGGGCGTTCGCGCGCTGGGGGACCGTCGACCAGGTACGTCTTGCGCCCCAAGCGCACGCCGCCGTGCGCGACGCCGGCGAGCACGAACGCCGGCGCGTAGCTGAGCGCCGAGCGCCAGGCGTCGGGAGCGTTGCCGATCGCGAGCGCGTACACGATCGCCAGGGCCCCGAGGGCGCCTGCGATTGCCATCGTACGGTGGCTCGACAGGTCGGCGAAGCGTCCCCAGAACGGGCTGCTCACGGTCGCAGCGAGCGCGTTCGCGATCATGAACACGCCCAGGCTCCCCAGCGAGGGATCGACGTTGTTCTGCCCGAACAGCGTGATGAAGGGGACCGCGAGGGGCAAGGCCAGGAGCAGTGCACGCGCGACCACGAACGCTCTGAACGCGCTTTGCTCGCGTAGGAAGCGGACGCCGGCGCGCGCCTCGGCGAGCGCGTCGCGGCCACCAGCGGTGTGGCCGTCGGACTCGCGCACGCGCGCGAACGCCGCCGCGCCGACGGCGAACGCCAGCGCAGCGGTGCCCAGGATCAACACGTAGGGCCAGCGCGCCTCGGCAGCGTCGACGGAACCTCGCACGAACAGGCCTGCCGCCACGCCGAGCAGGCCACCGATGGTCGCGCGTAGCGCCAGCACGCGGCCACGCTCGCCCTTCGGTACCGTCTTCGCCATCACGTCCTTGAACGCCACCGAACCCACGCCGCTCGCGACGCTGAACGCGGCCAGCGCCGCGACGACGACCAGGCCAGCCACGACGCCCGAGAGGCTCGCTACGGCGAGCGCCATCAGCGTCAAGGCCACGACCTGCGCCGCCGCGCTCCACACCCACCATGGAGCGCGGCGAGGCGCGGTGCGGATTCGCCCCGCGACGGCGAGCTGTGGGAGGAGGGAACCGGCGTCCTTCACCGGGACCAACATGCCGATGAACGCCGCCGGCGCTCCAACCGCGCCCAGGACCCAGGGCAGCACGGTGCCCGGGTTCGCAAGCTGCTCGCCGAGCTTGGTGAAGGCGCCGCTCGTCACGTTCCAGAGCACGTTGCCGGGGACCACACGACAGGCGTCGCCCGGTAGGTCGTCACACGCGCGCTCCTCGGCGTCGTCGTTGATCGCCTCGTAGAGCCGCCCGGCGACGCGCTCGACGGTGGCGGCCTCAGCACGGTGCGACATGGCACCCCAGATCGCTCTCGCCGTGGAGGACCCAGCAGCCGCCCATGTCCGTCAGGTATGCGACCGGGCCAACACGACAGGCACCCGCGATAATCGTGCGGGGGAAGGAACGGACGGCGGTGCCGATAACGATGACGTACCCCTCCTGAGGCGCCGTTGCGCCAAGCCAGTGATACCGGGTCCATGTACGGGACGACTGTGAGGCTTGCCCATTATGGCCTGGTTCGTGGCCGCCGAGACAGCGTGTGCCACCGTGTCGGCGCTGCCTGCAGGCTGACGGTCTACTTGGGTAGCGCGGGCGCGAACGCCGTTCCCCGCTTGCGTCGCACCAGCGCTTGGTAGAGCATCAGGAGCGCGAGCGTGAGGACCACGATGGATACCCCGATGGTCTGGAGGCCCAGCGCCGTGGCGACGACCCCGACGGAGGCAGTGAGCGCCGCGCCGCCCAGGCCGGCGGCGGCGATCTGGAAGCCGATGGCGTTGTCGGCGTGCGCCTGACCCACCAAGCGTGGCGTCAGGATGATGAGCGAGGCGAAGATGGGTGCGAACGCTGCGCCGATCAGCATGAGCCCCGCGAACGACAGCATACGGGTCGGCTCGAGCCAGAGAAGCAGTGCGCCGAAGACGCTGCCGACGAGGCAGACCCTGAGCGTGCGGACGAGCGGTACCCGGTCGGCGACGATGCCGAACAGGACGCGCCCGACCATCAGGCTGCCCCAGTAGAGGCTCACCATGAGGCCGCCGGTTGCGACCGTCTCGCCGCGGTGCAGCGTCAGCAGGGTGAAGCTCCACTGCGCCACCACGAACTCCGCCCCCGTGTAGACGAAGAAGGTGAGCATGCCGAGCCACACGATGGGTTGCCGCAGCGTGTCGCGGTTGCGGGCTGCCAGCGGCGGGCGCGCGGGCTCGTCGTCGCCGGTCACGACGTTGGCCCAGCGCCGGCGGGTCATGAAGAACGTCAGCGCCAGCAGCACCTGCGCGCTCCCCACGATCACGTAGCTCCAGCGCCACACGTGGCCAGAGGTCAGCACCGCCGTGACGAGCAACGGTCCGAGGGTGGTCCCGAGACCGAAGAATGCGTGCAGCCAGTTGAGGATGCGCGCGCTGAAGTGGCGCGCGCCGTACGCGTTCAGGCCAGCGTCGATGGCGCCACCGGCCAGACCGGCCACGAAGCCGAAGCCGAGGAGCAGGTGCCACGAGGCGGTGATCGCGAAGCCCAGCAGCGCGAGTGCAGCCGCCAGCGTCGAGAGGGCGAGGAGGCTGCCGATCGGCAGCACGCGGAGGATCCGCCCGCTGAGGGAGCTCGAGGTGAGGTAACCAGCCGTCTGGAACGCGACGAGCAACCCGAGCGCGTCGAGAGGGACGCCGAAACTGCTGCGGATCGACGGCCACGACACCCCGAGGAGGCCGTCGGGAAGGCCGAGGCTGACGAACGCGAGGAACGCGAGGAGCGCGAGGAGGGTGATGCGCGGCATCGGCTGCACCCATTCGAGCGCATTCGGGCCGCAAGACGCAAGAGCGACCCCGCAGTGTGAAGTGGTCGCTACGCCGCCTCAGAGCATGTCGGCCAACGCGGCGTCGAGGCCTTCGTGCAGCGTGCGCACGAGTGCCTCGATCTGTGCCTCGTCGATCACGAACGGTGGCGCCAGGAGCGCGTGGTCGCCTCCGAGCGCGCCGGCGCTACCGCCGCCGGGGTAGATGTACAGACCACGATCGAGGCAGGCCTGGCGCACGCGAGCGCGAACGCCCGCGGCCGAGGGGAAGGGGTTCCGGTTGGCGCGATCCGCGACGAACTCCACCCCCGCGAGGAGGCCTGCAGCACGGATGTCCCCTACGTGCGGGTGGTCGTCGAACGTCTCGTGCAAGCGCTGCAGGAGGTGTGCACCCATCGTCTGCACGCGTTGCAA
>PWQI01000177.1 GCA_003556805.1 Trueperaceae bacterium
CCCACCGGCACCGTGACCGTGTGACCGGCGTGGCGCATCAGGTCGACTCGGTACGGGGCCACGACGGTGAGCCGCTCGCTCGCACGCGGCATGCGCTCCTTCAAGCGCAGGTCGGCGATGGGAACGCCGTGCGGCAGCAAGGGGGGCGGCGTGACGCCCTTGAGCGCGTCCTTGATGCGAAGGTCGAGCGCGGGGAGTTCCTCGCTGACGTCGCCGAGGACGATGATCGCATCGGCGGTGGCGACATCGACGAGCGTGGCGCCGTGCACCGGCACGAGGGTCCTACCGTGGCGCGGCGCGTGGTCGACCTGGCCGGTGCCGAGATGCTCGGCCAGCGCTCGGGCGGCGACGCCCTCCTCGAGCGTGGCGTCGGCGCGTACGGCGATGCCGACGTCCTTGCCTGACAGGCCGCGCAGGCGCTCGGCGATGAACGCCGCGGCCTCCTCCCACGACACGGTCTCGAAGCGCTCGCCCTTGCGCAGCAGCGGACGCCGGACGCGATCGGCGTGGTCGACGTACTCGTGGCCGAAGCGGATGCCGTCGTCGATCCAGGACTTGTTGACTTCGGGGTTGAGGCCGCTCTTGACGCGCTCGATGCGACCGGTGCGGGCGTCGACCACGATGGCCGAGCCAGAGGCGTCGTCGAGGCTGGTCGTGAAGGTGTGGTGGTACTCCCAGTTGCGGCCGCGGAAGCGGCTGGTCGCGTCGAGCAGCGCCCCGACCGGGCAGATGTCGGTGATGTTGCCGGTGAAGTTGCTGGGGAGGCCGTCCTCGAGCGTGCCGATGTAGGTGTGGCCGCCGCGGTCGATGAAGTCGAGCACCTCGTCGCCGGGCACCTCTTCGAAGTAGCGCACGCAGCGCTTGCAGTGGATGCAGCGCTCGCGGTCGAGCGTGATCAGGTCGCTGAGCGGGTGGTGCTTCTCTTGGTGGCGCTTGTCGAAGGCGAAGCGCGAGCGGCCGGTGCCGTACTCGTAGGCCCGGTCTTGTAGCTCGCAGGCGCCGCCCTTGTCGCACACCGGGCAGTCGAGCGGGTGGTTGATGAGGGTGAACTCGACCATGCCGTTCTGAGCGTCCTTGACGTCTTGCGACAGGGTGTCGATCACCATGCCCTCCATGATGGCGGTCGTGCACGTCGCCATCATGGTGGGGAAATGGAAGATCTTGGGCTCGCCCGTCTCCTCGTCGAGGACCCAGCTGCCATCGCGGTCCTTGCGGGGCGCGCCGACCCTGGCCAGGCACATGCGGCAGGCGCCGATCGGCGACATGTACTCCTGCGAACAGAAGTAGGGGACGTCGAAGCCGGCAGCGAAGACGGCGTCGATCGCCGAGGTGCCGCTCGCCAGGTCGAGGACGGTGCCGTTGACCGTGACCTTCATTCGGCCCACTCCCGCCGGCGCGGGTACATCGACGTGCCGGTGTCGACCAGGTGCTCGTACTCGTGCCGGAAGTGCTTGAAGCTGGCCTGGACCGGCATCGCGCAGGCGTCGGCGAGTGGGCAGAACGCGGTGCCGCGCATGTTCTTGACCATGTCCTCCATCACCACCAGGTCCTCACGCGTTCCCTGACCCGCGAGGAGCTTCTGGTACATCTTCGGCAACCAGGTCGCCACGCCTTCACGGCAGGGCGTGCACTTGCCGCACGACTCGTGGGCGTAGAAGCGCACCACGTTGTAGAAGGCGTCGACGATGCACTTGGCCTCCGGGATGACGATCACGCCGCCGGTGCCGAGCATCGAGCCGTGCTTCGCCATCGTGCCGTAATCCATCGGCAGGTCGAGCGTCGCCTCGCTCCACGGCAGCAGCGGGGTCGAGGACCCGCCGGGGATCAGCGCCTTGGCGCTCTCGGTCGGTCCGCCCGCCAGGTCGAAGATCAACTCCCTGAAGGTGGCGCCCATCGGCAGTTCGTACACACCCGGCCGCGCGACCGGCCCGGAGACCTGGTAGAGCTTCATCCCCTTGCTGTCGTCGGTCCCCATCGCGGCGTGCCAGGCGGCGCCGCGGCGCATCACGTGCACGGCGGCACAGAAGCTCTCGACGTTGTTGATGGTGGTGGGCAGGCCGTACACGCCCGCCTGGGCCGGGAACGGGGGCTTGAGGCGCGGGTTGGCGCGCAGGCCCTCGAACGAGTTCATGAGGGCCGTCTCCTCGCCGCAGATGTAGGCGCCGGCGCCACGATGCAGGATCAAGTCGAAGTCGAAGCCACTGCCGAGCACGCCCGTGCCGAGGATGCCGGCCGCGCGCGCTTCCTCGATGGCGACCCGCATGCGCTCGAGCGCGCGGTAGTACTCGCCGCGCACGTAGATGACGCCCTTGGTGGCGTGGATCGCCCAGCCGGCGATCAGCATGCCCTCGATCAGCTGGTGCGGATCGTCCTCGAGCAGGTAGCGGTCCTTGAAGCTGCCGGGCTCGGACTCGTCGGCGTTGCAGACGATGAAGCGCTGTCGACCGTCGACGGGTGGCATGAACGACCACTTCACGCCGGTCGGGAACCCGGCGCCGCCTCGACCGCGCAGGCCGGAGGCCTTGACCTCGTCCACGACCGCCTTCGGCTCCATGCCGAGCGCCTTGCGCGCGGCCTCGTAACCGCCGTGGGCTTGGTAGTACGCCAGCGTGTGGCTTCCCGCGGCACCCACATGCGCGTAGAGCGTGGTCTCGAAGCGGGGATCGAAACGGCTCGTGATGGGCTTCGGTGCGTCCAGGACGTCGCTCATGTGGCACCCCCCTCGGTGGCGACGGCCGGTTCCGCCGCCTCGTTGTCGCCGCCGCGCTCACGCGTCGGCTCGGGGAGCGCGTCGCGGCGCATGGCGTCGACGAGCGCCCGGCAGCGCGAGCGCGAGACGCGTTCGAAGTACGTGTCGTTCACCTGCAGCACGGGCGCGGTGCCGCAGGAGCCGAGGCACTCCACGAACTGCAGCGAGAAGCGGCCCTCGGCGTCGGTCTCGCCGTTCACGAGGTCGAGCTCGTCCTCGAGGAAGTCGGCCATCTCGTCGGCGCCCGCCAACGCGCAGGAGAGCGTGCGGCAGACCTGGAGGTGGTACCGACCCACCGGGTGCTCATGGTAGGTGCCGTAGAAGCTCATCGCGCCCTTGACCTCGGTGGCGTGCAGGCCGAGGATCTCGGCGATCTCGGCGACGCGGGCCTCGGAGACGTGGCGCTCGGCGCGCTGGACCTCCCAGAGCAGCGGCATCAAGGCGCTGCGCTGGCCGTAGTTGGGGTAGCGGCCCAGGATCTCGCTCAGCAGCTGTTGCTTGTCGGCGAAGAAGGGCGTCACGGTGGGTAGTTGATGCATGGCGCTCACTTGTCGACGTCCCCCATCACCGGGTCCATGGTGGCGATGTTCACGACCATGTCGGCGAACAGGCCTCCGACGCAGGCGCTCTCGAGGGACTGGAGGTTCACGAGGCTCGGGACGCGCACCTTGACGCGGTACGGCATCGAGCCGCCGTCCGACACGAGGTAGTAACCGAGCTCGCCACGCGCCGATTCCGTCGCCACGTAGGCGCTCCCACGCGGTGGATGAAAGCCCTCGGTGACGAGCTTGAAGTGGAAGATCACGGCCTCCATCGAGGTCTCGAGCTCGCTTCGCGGCGGCAGGCTGATGCGCCGGTCGGGGTCCCTCACGGGGCCAGGTTCGAGCCGGTCGAGCGCCTGCTCGACGATCTTCAGGCTCTCGCGCATCTCCTGGAAGCGCACCTCGAAACGCGCGTGTGCGTCGCCTGCGGTGCTCACCGGCACGTCGAAGTCGTAGTCCTCGTAGCCGGAGTAGGGCTGCGCCTTGCGAAAGTCGAGCGGCACGCCGCTCGCGCGCAGGCTGGGACCCGTGAGGCCGTCCTCGAGAGCGCGCTCGGCCGGGATGACACCGACGCCCGTGGTGCGGTTGACGAAGATGTCGTTCTTCGCGAACAACGCCGAGTACTGGTCGAGCATCTTCGGAAACGAGCGGATGAACGCCCGGACGTCGTGCTCGAAACTCTCCGGCACGTCCTGATAGAGCCCACCGACGCGGAAGTAGCCGAAGTTCATGCGCACGCCGGTGACCGACTCGAAGATGTCGAGCAGCTGCTCGCGCTCGCGCATCGTGTAGAAGAACAGCGTCAGCGCCCCCATGTCGAGGATGCCGGTGCCGAAGAAGACCAGGTGGCTGGCGATCCGGTTGAGCTCGGTGAGGATCACGCGGATGCGCTGCGCGCGCTCGGGAACGCGGGCAGCCATCAACTGCTCGGCGCTGAGCACGTAGGCGAGGTCGTGGCCGAAGGAGTGGACGTAGTCCATCCGGTTCGAGTACGTGACGACCTGCTGATACGTCCGATGCTCCATCGTCTTCTCGAAGCCGGTGTGGAGGTAGCCGATGACGGGGCTGATGCGCGCGATGCGCTCTCCGTCGAGGTCGACCACGAGCCGCAGCACGCCGTGGGTGCTGGGGTGCTGCGGCCCGACGTTGATGCGCATGAGCTTGGTTTCGAAATCGCCGGTGCGCTCCTCGCTGAGCGTCACCGCCTGGTAGCCAGCGGGCTTGACTGTCATCGCTCACCCTCGTCGCCGCGCGTCGCCCCGGGGCGAGGCGCGGCCGGGGCGGGGTCGACCTGCTCGGCGACCACGCCCTTGCGTGCGCCGCCCACCCAACCGGTGAGGCCGCCGCTGGCGCCGATCATGCCGGCGCGGAAGGCGGCGGGATCCAAGAAGCGGCCGTCGTTGAACAGCGTCGGCGTCTCGCCGAGCGGGAAGTCCTTGCGCAGCGGATGGCCTTCGAGGTCCTCCGGCGTGTGGATCTTGCGCAGGTCGGGGTGACCGGAGAAGCGCAGGCCGAACATGTCGTACACCTCGCGCTCCAGGAACGTCGCTGCCTTCCACGCTCCGGTGATGCTCGGCACCGGCTCGTCCTCGTCGACGTCGACCCGCAGGAACAGGCGCTCGCCGTGTTCGATGGAGTAGAGGTTGTAGTCGACGGAGAAGCGCGGCCCCTGGTGTCCCGGGTAGCGCAGCCAGTCGATGGCGAACACGTCGGACAGCAGGTCGAAGCCGGCCGCGCGGGCCGTCCGCACCGCGTCGACGATGACGCGCGCCGGGAGCACGACGCGAACCTCGAACGGCTCGCGCTCGAGGCGGCCGCCGAGCGCGCCCAGCGCCTCCACGACCCGCTCGCTGAGGGGCCCGAGCGGCGCGGCGGCGCCCTCCGTGGTCATCGCGTCCACCCCTCGACCATCGGGAGTTCGACGCCGTCTTGGTCGAAGACCTCGCCCCGCACCTTCTTCTGGAGTTGCAACACCGCGTAGATCAGGGATTCGGGACGCGGCGGGCAACCCGGCACGAACACGTCGACCGGCACCACGGAATCGACGTTCTGGACGATGGCGTAGTTGTTGAACATGCCCCCGGAGCTCGCGCAGGCGCCCATGCTGATGACCCACTTGGGGTCAGGCATCTGCTCGTAGACGCGGCGCATCACGGGCGCCATCTTCTTCGAGCAGCGCCCAGCGACGATCATCACGTCGGCCTGGCGCGGGCTGGCGCGGAACACCTCGGAACCGAGGCGGGCCATGTCGTTGCGCGCGTTGGTCGACTGCATCATCTCGATCGCGCAGCACGCCAGGCCGAAGGTGGCCGGCCAGAGGCTGTTGCTGCGTCCCCACGCGACGAGCTTGCCGAGCGTGGAGAACAAGATGCCGTCGCGCTCGAGTTCTTGGACGTCCTTCTCGAAGAGGTCTTTCAGACCCATGCTCACTTCCAGTTCAGCACACCCTTGCGGATGACGTAGACGTAACCAACCGCAAGGATCGCAACGAAGATGATGGCTTGCACGAACAGGAACTGCGGCGCGACGCCGTACGCGACCGCGAGCGGGAAGAAGAACGCGGTCTCGACGTCGAAGAGGATGAACAGCATGGCGACCAGGTAGAAGTGCACCGGGAAGCGCTCCCGGGCGCTGCTGGATGCCGGGACACCCGACTCGTAGGCCGCCAGTTTCGTGGGGTTGCCGCGCTTCGGTCCGAGCAACGCGCCGACCACGAGCGCCGCTGCTCCGATGAAGCCAGCGGCGAGGAACATAATGAGGACGCTCTCGTACACGGTTCTACCCCTCGCTTTCTCGCTCGCCGTCGGCGGGCGCGCCCGCGCGAGCGCAGGACGTACGACGTCAGCAATGCGGCCGGCCCACGGCCGGCCGGCGCGAGGCCAGAAGAGCGGTCCTCGTGCCGCTTTTCACGACCTCAAGCGTCTCTCAGTCTAGCAACGCGACGCCACGGTCACAAGACGGCAGCGAACGCGGCCCGGTCGACGGCGGCCAGAGGCAACCGCCCCGGACGGGGCCACACGACCTGAACCACTACAACCAC
>PWQI01000351.1 GCA_003556805.1 Trueperaceae bacterium
CGGCGCCGCTGTGCGAACGCCCCAGGAAGCGCAGCACGGCGTCCTGCGTCGACTGCATGCCGATCGACACTCTGGTGATGCCTTCGTCGCGCCAGCGCGCCGCGCGCTCCGCGTCGAACGTGCCCGGGTCGGCCTCCAGCGTCGTCTCGAGCGCGCCCAGGCCGCCCCAGCCCTGGCGCAACGCGTCCAGCACGCGCGAGAGCTCGACGTCGTCCAAGTGCGACGGCGTTCCACCGCCTAGGTAGAGCGTCCGCAGCGGCCCCGGCCAGCGCGCCGCCAGGTCGGCGGCCTCCGCCTCGATGCGTGTCACGTACGCCTCGACCAGGCCCTCGTTGCGGCGCATCTTGTGGAAGTCGCAGTACGGGCACACCTGCGGGCAGAAGGGGACGTGCAGGTACAGCGAGCCGGGCGTCTCCACGGTGTCAGTGTAGGCGGGCACGATGGGGGTACGCTCGAGGCGTGCCCAAGCGTCGTCCGCCGAAACGCCCGCCACCGCAGCGACCCGCTGCCCGCCAGACCGCGGCGCTGCCGTTCGAACTGGCCGTGGCCCCCGGCCTGGCCGACCTCGCCCTGAACGAGCTGCGCGCGCTGGCCCGACGCGCGCGCCTGCCTGCGCTCGAGACGACGCCCCGTGACGACGCGATCGCGGTGGCGTGGCCGGGCGACCCCGTCGAGCTGCACGCCCTGCGCACCGTTCAGTCGGTCGCCCGCGTGTGGCGCTTCGACGTGCCTCGGCCCAAGGCGCTGCTCGACAACACCGCGGTGCGCACGCTCGTCGACGGCCTCCGGACGGTCGTGGAGAGCGCCCGTCCGGCGCGCTTCGAGGGCCTGCGCCTCTCCGCGGCGGGCTCCGGCAGCGCCGTGATGCGGCGCTTGGCCGAGGCGTTGGCGGCGGGCGTCGGCCTGCCGCTCCGCGACGACGATGGCGATCTCGTGGTGCGCGTGCGGCGCGGCGCCGACGGGGCGTGGGAGGTGTTGGCGCGGACCACGCCCAGGCCGCTGTCGGTGCGGGCCTGGCGCGTCTGCGACCGCCCCGGCGGGATCGACGCCGCGCTGGCCGCCGCGCTCGTGCGGCTCGCCGGCGTGCGCGCCGGCGACCGCGTCGCCAACCCCATGCTCGGCGGTGGCACGCTGCTGATCGAGCGCGCCCTCGCCGGTCCCGCCGCCTGCCTGCACGGCGTCGACACCGACCTGGCGGCGCTGGCGTGCGCGGAGCGCAACGCCGCCGCGGCCGGTGTGGCCGAGCGCATGGTGCTCGCGCCGGGCGACGCGACGCTGAGCCTCGACCCCACGGCCGGGGTCGACGCCGCCGCGGACGGTGCCGCCGTCGACGGTGGTCCACGCCGACGCTACGACCTCGTCCTGGTCGACCCGCCGTGGGGCGACGCCGTCGGCGACCACGTCGCCAACGCGACCCTCTACGAGACGCTGCTGCGCGTCGCGGCGGCCCAGACCGTGACCGCTGGGCACCTCCTCCTGATCACGCACGAAGTGCGTCTGGCGGAGCGGCTCCTCGGCGACCACCCGGCCTGGGGGGTACGCCATGCGCGGCGGGTGTGGCAGGGCGGTCACCGTCCGCTGTGCGTCGTGCTCGAGCGCCTCCCCGGCGGCTGAAGTGCCCACGGGGACGCCCTGGACGCATGCTAGGCTGGAGGCCATGCGCCGCGCCCTGGCCCCCTTGGCACCGCTGACGCGGCTCCGGCCCGGCTGGTACCTGCTCGCCGCCCTCGTCGTCTACGCGCTCGTGGCCACGGTCCAATGGCGCACGGCCGCCGCCGCGCTGCGCGACGCCCGGATGATCGAGGCGGGCGCCGCGTCCGGCGAGGACGCCGCACCCGCCGCCCCGGCACGCTCGTCTGCCGTGGAGTCCGGGCTGTGGTTCCCCGTTCCCGGCGCCCGCATCCCCAACGACGACGACCACCTTCCGGGCGCCGAGCGCGCCTACCGGGCCGGTGTGGCCGAGGGTTTCACCTTCTGGCCCGAGAGCAGCGGCGTGCCGATCGTCCACGGCACGCCCGTCATCGCCGCGGGGAGCGGCGAGGTGATCCGCGCCGACACGGGCTACGCCGAGCCGTCTCCGGCGGAGTGGGAGGCGCTGCTCACGCGCGTCGACGGCGGCGCCGACGACACCGACCTCGACCTCCTGCGCGGCCGCCAAGTGTGGCTCCGCCTCGACGACGGTCGCGTGCTGCGCTACGGCCATCTGGCGTCGGTCCGCAGCGGCTTGACGGTGGGACAGCGGGTGCAGCGTGGCCGGGTGATCGGGACCATCGGCAACTCCGGCACGCCGGACGGCGTCGCGGGGCGCAGCGGCAACGCCCGCCTCCACTTCGAGCTGCGCGTGGACGGCAGCTACTTCGGAGCCGGCCTCGCCCCGGACGAGGTCCGCCTGGCGGCGACCTCGCTGTTCACCGGGCCATGAGCGACGCGTCGAAGGATCCCCGCGTGGGCGACGGCTCGGTGCGAGGCGACGCGACGGACGGCGCACAGCGCGACGTGGTGCCCGCCGGGACCGAACCGGAGGCGCTGGCTCCGCACGAGGTGACCGCCATCGAGCTGCTGTGGCGCAGCGTGTGGGTGCGCGGCATCGTCTACGTGGTGCTCGCGGTGCTCGTGTTGATCGTCCTCGTCACGCAGCAGCACCGCTACATGTTCGCGCTGCAGGTCGGCGCGATCGGCTTCCTCATCGCCTACGTCCTCAACCCGCTGGTCGACCTGTTGCAGCGCATCCGCATCGGTCGCGGTCTCGCCGTCGTGCTCGTCTACCTGCTGCTGCTCAACGTCCTCGTGCTCGGATCCGTGCTGCTGACGCAGGTCGTGGCGGAGACGGCGCGCTTCGTCGCGCTCGTGCCGTCGGCGATCGAGGAGCTGACGGGCCTGTTCGGCCGCCTCTCGGTGTGGTTCTCGGGCATCCTCGACGCGGCGCCCGACTTCCTGCAGGAGCGTTTCGGCGTCGATCTCACCGGCGACGAGCTCGCGCAGCAGGTCCAGGACCAGCTCGCGGCGTGGGTCACGGCCCTGGCGCAGGCGCTCAACCGCTTCTTGGAGCGCCTGGTGGCGGAGGGCCCGTCGGTGCTGATGGCCGGCGCGACGACCATCATCTCCACGACCTTCCAGGTGGTCCTCATCGCCATCGGCAGCGCGTACATCCTGTACGACTACCACCGGTTGGCGGCCAACGTACGGCGCTACGTGCCGGTCCGCTGGCGCTCGGTGCACACCGATCTGAGCACCAAGGCCGATCGCGCCGTCGGCGGCTACCTGCGTGGGCAGATCCTGATCACGATCATCCTCGGCGTCCTGATCTGGATCGGCCTGACGCTGTCGGGCGTGCCGCTCGCGCTCGCGATCTCGTTCCTGGCGGCCGTGTTCAACCTGGTGCCGTACCTCGGCCCGGTCGTGGGCACGCTGCCCGCGGTGTTGCTCGGGTTGACGGTCTCGCCCCTCACGGCGCTGCTGGCCCTGATCGTGTTCGTGGTGGCCAACCAGATCGAGGCGCACCTGCTCTCGCCCATGATCCTCGGCAAGTCGACCGACATCCATCCGGTGACGGTGCTGATCTCGATCCTCATCGGCATCGGCTTCCTCGGCATCGTCGGGGCGTTCGTCGCGGTGCCGATCGCAGCGATGGTGAAGGTGGTGCTGGAGGAGTACGTCCTGACACGGCCCGCCTATCAGGAGCCCGACGAGGGCGGTGACCCGCCGGAGGGCGGAGGCGTGGCAGCGCCGGGCTAGACTGAGCGGCGTGGCGAGACGCACGTCTGTACACGCGAACGGCGGCCGGGGCAGCCAGGCGTCCAAGCGCACCAAACCCCGTGGCCAGCGCCGGAGCCTCGACCTCGAGGCGATCGGCCTGGTGCTGTTGGCGTTGGGCTCGGCGCTCGCCGGGCTGCTCACACCGGCGCTGCCGAGCGGCGAGCTCGGCGAGCAGACCCGGGCCCTGTTGAGCGGCAGCGTCGGCGTGGGCGCCTGGGCCCTGCCGGGACCGTTGCTGGTCCTCGGTGGGCTGTTCCTGATGCGCCGCAGCCCGCCCGCCTGGCCGCGCGTTCTGCTCGGCTACCTGCTGCTGGCGGTCGGCATCTGGGGCTTCGTCATGCTCGCCGCGCCACAGTCGGCGGGGAGCCTCGGGGTGGCGGCGCGCGCCGCCCTGACCGGTGCTGCGGGAGCGTTGGCGGCGGTGCCCGCCTTCGTGCTGGTGACGCTCGGCCTCGACCTCGTGTTCGGCCTGACGCCGACGCGCATCCTGCGCGGCCTGGTGCGCGCGCTCGTGAGGCTCGTGAGGGCGCTGTGGACGGGGTTGATGGCGTGGCGCGTGCGCGCTCGCCGCCGGGCCGCCTTCCAGGCCGACGTCGCCCAGGTGCGGCGCAGCCTGCACGACATCGCGCGCGACCTCGCCGCCCTGGAGGGTCTCTACGCCGCCTCGGGCGAGCTGGTGCGCTGGCGCGAGAGCGTGCAAGAGACGCTCGGCCGCATCGGCCGTGCGACACCCGAGGTGCTCGTCGAGGCCCGCGGCGACGCCGACGCGTGGACCGACGCGGTGCGCGACTTCGCGGCCGATCGCGCCAAGGAGCTCGGCGTGCGCCTGCGCGAGGAGGGCGCGCGCCCCGACCTGCCCGAGGCGCTCGACGACGCGGCCGGCGCACTGCGCGACGGACGCGGACCGCGCCGCATACCGTTCGACGATTGGACCAGGACCGTTCGCGCCTGGCTCGACCAACCCTTCGACGCCCCGCAGCAGGGTGCCCACGCACTGACGTCGGCGCGCGCCCTCGACACGCTGCGCAACGGGCTGGTACTGGAGCTGACCGCGCTCGAGGATCGCCACCGCCGCTTGACGCGCGAGCGCGACGTCGCCGAGCAGTCGCTCGAGCGCATGACGCCGCGGCAGCTGGCGCGGGCATCGGCGTCGCACACGGAGCGCGAGCAGGGGTACCGCGCGGTCGAGCGGGGCGCTGCGGCGCTGGCGATTGCGGTGGTCGTCCTCGATCCCTGGCGCGAGCTCCTGAGCGCCTTGGTCCGCGCCTGTGCGACGCACCCCGACGCCGAGGAGGTGCGCGACTTCGACGGCGCCCTGGCCGAGGCGCTGCGCGACCGTGGGCGCGACGAGCTGCGCGCGCTCGACGGTTGGTCGCAGGCGCTCGAGGCCGTGGTGCTGCGCGCGCGCGAGGACCAGGCGCTGCGTGCCCGGCAGGCCCAGGCGCTCGCGGCCGCCGGCGTCCGCACCCACGGGGGCGACGACGCGCAGGTCGACGCGGCCCTGCTCGACGATCCCGACGTGCACGTCAGCGACCACGCTGCCTGGGTGACCGACACGGGCGCCGCGGTCGGCGACGACGATCCCGACGACGACGCGCCGCCGTGGGAGGGCGGGGCGGACGCCGTCACGCCGGACGCGGGCGCCGCGAGGTCGCGAGCCCCTGGCGCGGCCGCGGCGAGCGCCCAGGCTGGCGCGCGCGACGACCGCGACGACGCAGCGGACGAGCGACCTGCCGTCGGCGGCATCCCGATCACCGTGCCCGGCTTCGACCTGCTCGACCCGCCCGACACGAGCAGCGACGACCCGCGCGAGGTGGCGCGCGAGGTGCGGCAGCGCGTGGCGAAGATCGACGCCACGCTCGAGAACTTCAAGCTCGAGGGCCGCGTGGTCGCCTCCGTCCGGGGACCGTCGGTGACGCGCTTCGAGGTCGAGCCGGCCGCGGGCGAGAAGATCAGCCGCTTCGCGAACCTGTCCGACGACCTGGAGCTCGCCATGGCGGTGGGCTCGGTGCGCATCGAGGCGCCCATCCCCGGCAAGAGCGTGATCGGACTCGAGGTCCCCAACGCCAGCCGCGACCTGATCCGCTTCCGCGAGGCGGTCGACGCGCCGAGCTTCAAGCGCTCGAGCGCCCGCCTGCCCATCGTCCTCGGCAAGTCGATCGACGGCGACATGATGGTCGGCGACCTCGCCCGCATGCCGCACATCCTGCTCGCGGGATCCACGGGGTCTGGCAAGTCGGTGGCGGTGAGCGCACTGATCGCGAGCCTGCTCTTCCGCTTCCTCCCCACCGAGTTGCGCTTCTTGATGGTCGACCCGAAGATGGTCGAGCTCACCCCGTTCGACGGCATCCCGCACCTGATCCGTCCGGTGGTCACCAACCCGACCGACGCCGCCGGCGTGCTGCTCGGCGCGGTCTCGCACATGGAGCGGCGCTACAAGATGATGTCGAAGATCGGCGCCAAGAACCTCGACCAGTACAACGCCAAGGCGCGCAACCTCGACCTGCCCGAGCTCCCCTTCGTGATCGTCGTGATCGACG
>PWQI01000423.1 GCA_003556805.1 Trueperaceae bacterium
CCTCGGCCATGTGCAGCACCTGCCACACCACGATCACCAAGGCGAACGGCAGGGCGCGCAGCAGCACACGCTGGAGCAGGCGCACCGAGCGTGGCTTGTCGACACTCACGACGTCACCCCAACCTCCTTCTCGGTGGCCCGGAAGCACCGCACGAGGGCGGCGCTGTCGGACGGTCCGAGACCGAGGCGCAAGGCCTGCGCCACCACGATCTGCGACGCGCGCGACGACACCAACGAGGCGCCCGCGTCTTCGCACATGCGCACCGCCAACTGCAGGTCCTTGGCCAAGAGGTCGACGGTGAACACCGTCTGGTCATCCCCGTCGACCATGCGCGGCGCCAGATCGCGGAACAACGGGCTCACCGTGGCCGCCTGGCTGTTGGCGACGACGTCCACGAACGTCTGGGCCGGCAGGCCGAGGGCCTCGCAGGCGCCGATCACCTCCGCGCTGACCGCGTTGATCGCGGCGAACATCAGGTTGTTGAGGAGCTTGAGCGTGTGGGCCGAGCCGCGCGGCCCCAAGTGCTCGACCCGCGCCGCAAGCCTCTCCAGCACCACGCGGGCGCGCTCCAGCGCAACCTTGTCGCCACCCACCGGGATGGTCCAGGCGCCACAGCGCTCGGGCCGGCCGAGCACCGGCGCATCGAGGAGCCGCTCGCCTGCCTCCCCGAGCTCGCTCGCGAGCGCCTCGAGCGAGGCGGGATCGGAGGTGCTCATGTCGAACGCGACGGTGTGGCCAGCCTGGAACGCCGACCTGAAGGAGGGATCGGTGACCACCGCGCGCGTCTCGCGCGGTGAGGGGAGGACCAGGAGGAGCAGGTCGCAGCGCTCGGCCAGGAGCGCCGGTGAGGCGACCATCTCGATCCCGACATCGGGGCGCGGGCACACGTCGTAGCCGAGCACCTCGTGATGTGGCGCCAGGCGCCGCGCCATCGCGGCACCCATGCGGCCGACGCCGATGATGCCTACGCTGGTCGCACCCGCGTCGGCCATCGTCAAGCGCTCGCGCTGCGCAGATGCACGGCCGGCTTCGATACCTCGGGCACCACGAGCAGCCGGGCCGGCTCGCCAAGGAGCCGCTCGGCCCGTGCCACCGCGGCCTCGAAGCTGGGCAGGGGCACGCAGCCCATGCCGCGAGCGTATCCCGGCGCCTTGGCGCCGACGACGTGCACGGCCAGCGCTCGCTCGACGGCGATGCTGCCCATGTAGGCCATGGAGAAGCCGTGGAACGGGTGGTAGGCGTACGCGTGCCGGTACCGGTACACCCACTCGGGGTCGGTGGCGAACGCCTCCTCGTACGCGGTCAGCTCGTCGGTCGTGGTCAGCCGCTGCAGCGTGTCGTAGATGTCGCGGTAGGCGGGGAACCAGGTGTCGTTGAACCAACCGTCGCAGACGGTCGCTGCCACCACGACGAAGTCCCGCGCCAGGGCGCCGGCGGCACGCGTGACCCAGGCACCCATGGCTTGACGCATCAGCACCGGGTTGGTGCCCATGCCGGGACCGTAATGGAAGCCGCGCGGGATGCCGAGCACGAGCACGTTCGCGGGTTGCCCTGGCACCTCGACATCGGTGCGTTGCCCGGCGGCCGGCCAGGTCGCCGCTTCCACGTCGTTGGCGCTGCCGGCAACCACCTTCAACTGCTGAGAACGCCCGTTGAGGACCGCGTCGACGCTGAAGAAGCGCGCGTTGCGCTCGCGCTCGATGGCCTGGCCGATGGTGCGGATCTGGTCGCGGAAGCGCGACGTGGTGGAGACGGGTACGAAGTCGTCGCGCTGGAGCGTGGACGGCGAATGATGGCAGCGGATCGACCGCCACGTCGTGAAGCCCGTGCAGGGCATCTTGTAGCCACCGCTGTAGCCACCGTAGGGGTTGCCCATCGTGTGGCCCAGCATGATGGTGAGGTCGGCCTCGAAGGCGAGCCGGTTGAAGTCGGCGTGGTCGCCGAGTTCGGTGGCCCCGACGGTGACGATGCCGTCCGGGTCTTCGGCGTCGTGGTTGACGATGCGCTCCGGGCCGAAGCGGCGGGCGACGTCGGCGCCCAGCAGGGCGCTCATCTCCTCCATGGTGTTCTTGCGGTGCAGACCGATCCCGCACACCAGCGTGATGCGCTCGTCCTTCACCCCGGCGCGCTCGAGCTCGTCGAGGATCAACGGGACCGCGACGCGCCGGTGCGAGGTCGCGTGCGCACCCCCCTTCACGCGGTCGGGGAAACCGATGACGACACGCGACGAGGCGTTGGCGAGCGAGCGCAGCGGCGGGCTCCCGACCGGGTTCCGCAGCGCCTCAAGGGTGGCCGCCACAGGGTCCTCGAGTGGGGTCGGCTCGTCGTACAGGTCGCCGGCTCGCACCACCGGTGTGCCGTCCGGGACCTCGATCGGAAGCGTGCCATCGCCGTACTCGATGCTGATGCGCATGTGCGACCCCCATGGTTCCGAGGCAAGACGACAGGCGTCTCGCCTGTCAGGCCGACGGTAGATGTTAGCGCTAGCACACTTTCCCATGAAGACGGCGCGGCCGTCAAGCACCGGAGGGAACCTCGTGATGCGCGTGGACGTCGGGTCCTCCCTCAGCATGTCCCGGCTCGAAGGTGCTAGCGTGATCGTCGAAACGGTGGCCAGCGCTCTCGAACCCCCATTCCAGCGCCCACGCGGCAACCGCCGGGGCCATGGTCGCACCACCCTGGCCGACGTGGCCAGGCACGCCGGCGTGTCGCCGATCACGGCCTCACGAGCCCTCAACAAGCCGCTGCTGGTTGCGCCGGAGACGCGCGCGCGCGTCGAACGCGCGGTGGCCGAGTTGCGCTACATCCCGAACATCATCGCCGGCAGCCTGGCCTCCAGCTCGCCCAGCGCCGTGGCGGCGATCCTCCCCTCACTGGACAACTCGATCTTCACGGACGTGCTCAAGGGAGCGGTCGGCGCCCTCGAGCGCTCCGGCTACCGACTCGTACTTGGCAACAGCCACTTCGATCCTGCGGTCGAGGCCACCCTGGTCGAGACCTTCCTGGCCCACGGTGTGGGCGCGATCATGTTGACAGGCGCGCGTCACGCACCCCAGACACAGTCGCTGCTGACGAATGCGCGCATCCCCGTCGTGCAGACATGGTCGCTGCCCAGACGGCCGCTCGGGGCGTGCGTCGGGTTCTCGAACTTCGCCGCCTCCTATGCCATGGCGCACCACCTCATCGAGCGCGGCTATCGCGACATCGCCTTCGTCTCGGCGGCGGTGGCGAGGAACGATCGCGCAGCGGCACGGCGTCGCGGTTACGCCAAAGCGCTGGCTGATCATGGGCTCGTCAACGACCCCAGCACGACGCTCGAGAGCCCCTTCGGCCTGGCCGCCGGCGCCGCCGCGCTCGAGCGAATCCTTTCGGTACGCCCGAGCACGGACGCGATCTTCTTCGCCAACGACGTGCTGGCGAGCGGCGCCGTCCTCGCGGCGCTGCGGTTAGGCCTACGGGTACCAGGCGACGTCGCCATCGCGGGCTTCGACGACATCGAGTTGGCCGGTCACCTGATGCCACCGCTCACCACCGTGCGCATCGACCGCATCGGCTTGGGGAAGGCGGCTGCGGAACTGATGCTCGAAGCGCTCGCCGGCACACCCTTCAAGGGCCGCCGGGTGGACATCGGCTTCGAGGTGATCGCGCGCGCCACGACCTGACGGACGGACGCGGGTGCACGCCGCCGCGTTGACAACGCTCGCCACCTGCCACTACACTCCTGACAGCGCTAACAAACGAACGGTGGTTGCGGTGTGGTGCGCGTCACCGTTCCTACGCGTCATCGGTCGCTGCTCCCGGCCAGTGCCTCGGTCGCGTGCGACCGATCGATTCCCTCCACCACGCGACCCACGCCCCCGTTCGGGAGGAGGCATGACCGTGAGAAGGATCCTGTTCGCCTGCGTACTTGCCCTGGCCTGTGGCCTCGCCTTCGGCCAGACCCGCGTCACCGTCGGCTACCTGCACACGCTGGCCGTCGACGGGCACCTCTGGACCGCGGAGATGAACGACATCTTCGCCAAGCACGACATCGTGATCGAGCCGGTGCCGTTCAACTCAGGGATCCCCCTGTCGCAGGCGCTCTCGGGCGGCAGCATCGACGTGGCCATCATGGGCGCCGTCATCTCGAACTTCCCCTCGCGAGGCGTCGGTAAGGTGTTCCTCGTCAACAACATCGAGGCCGGCACCGCGATGCTGTTCGCGCAGCCTGACAGCGGCATCGAGAGCGTCGCTGACGTCGTCGGCCGCGATATCTCGACCACCCGTGGCACCACCGCCCACGTGTTCCTGGTCACGGCCCTGCAGGCCGAAGGGTTCGACGCCGAGGCCGCCGAGGTCGTGAACATGGACATGGCCGCCGCCGTCAGCGCGTTCATCGGCGGCGCTGTCCCGGCCGTGGCAACCTGGTGGCCCTTCAACGCCCAGATCATGGCCCAGGTGCCCGAGGCGCGCCTGGTCGCGACCGCCGGTGACTACTACCCCGACGCCGCCATCATGGGCGGCTGGGTCGCCAACACGGCCTTCTACGACGCCAATCGCGACGTGCTCGTTCGGATCGCGAAGGCCTGGCTCGAGGCCAACGACCTGCTCGAGAACGACACCGAAGCCTCGCTCGTCCGGCTCCAGGAGGAGCAGTACCCCAACCTCGACGTCGAGGACCTGCTCAGCGGCTTCGACCTGCTGCAGACCTTCGACAACGACGCCTGGTTCGAGCTGTACCAGGACGGCTCGGTCGAGCAGTGGATCGGGCAGGTGCAGCAGGTGTTCGTCGACATCGGCGCACTGGAAACGTTCGTCGAGCCGTCGACCTTCTTCGACGCGAGCATCTTCCTCGAAGCCTACGAAAGCACTCGCTGATCGACCGCCGCAAGGATGATCGGGCCTGGGGCGCAACGCCGGACGGTGCGCGCCAGGCCCGACCTACCACCCGACTGGAGAAGCCGCATGACCATCGCATTGCGTCGCCCCTGGGTCCGGAGCATCGCCGCCGTGAGCGTCGGGCTCGCCGCAGCCTTCGTCTTGCCGTTCCTCGTGCATCTGCTGCCGGCCGACGGCGGCCCGCCCCAGGGCGCACGTCTCCTGCCGATCTTCTATGCCGGCCTGGTGCTGGTGCTGCGCGGCGCCCCGATACCGGCTCTCGCCGTCGCCGTGCTCGCGCCGCTGCTCAACCGACTCCTGACCGGCATGCCGGCGGGCACGATGCTGCCCACGGTGCTGCTCGAGCTCGTGCTGTTCACGCTGCTCTTGGTGCTGGCCGTGCGCGTGCTGCCCGCCTCGGTCGCTCGCTTCCTTGGACCGGTCGCGTACCTCGTCGCGAGCATGATCGCGCGACCGATCGTGGTGCCCGACGTGCAACCGCTGGCCGTGCTGACCACCGCCGTACCGGTGGCCTGGCCCGGCCTGCTCATGCTCCTGGCGATCGGCGCCCTGGCCGGCGCGACACGAAACGGCGCTCGGCGCGACCAGGCAGTGCCGCGGGTGTGAGCGCACCCGGCCGGCGCCACGCGACACTCGATGCGGCCCCGGCAGGGCGCGGCCCCACCGCCACCCCTGCAGCAGCCTCGGATGGCAAGGTGGCGCTCTCGTTCGAGATGATCGCCTCGCGGCTGCGCACACTGCTCGAGCGCAGCGACCTGGCGCACGTCGACGCCGTGGTCGCGGTCGCCCGCGGCGGTGTCGTCGCTGGGGCCCTGGTCGCCTACCACCTGCGGCTGCCGCTGTGGGTGGTCAGGCTCCGCTACCGTGACGATGCGAACGTGCCGCTCGAGGCCGGGCCACGCTTGCTCGGCGACGTCCCCGACGTTCGTGGTCTGCACGTCCTGATCGTCGACGACGTCAGCGTCAGCGGCGCAACGTTGCGGACGATCCGGGCAGCGCTCGATCCCAGCGCCAGCACCACCCTCGTCCTCAAGGGCCGGCCCGGCGCCGCCGACCTCGTGGTGTTCGATGACCTCCCGTCGTGCGTACGCTGGCCCTGGGGACCCGAGCAGATGGGGGCAAGGGACGCCACCTCGAGCGGCTGAACCCTTGCCCCGCTAGCGTTGCCGCGGCGAGCGCGTCTGATCAACTTCGGGTCGCCGGAAGCGTGCTGATGCCGAAGGCTCGGTAGAGCGGGCAGAAGCCGATGAGCCCGGTGAGGATCAGCACGATACCGACGATGCCGAGCACCACGGCCCAGGTTCCCGTCCACCAACCGAGCCCCCAGGCCAACACCAACAGCGCTCCCACCACCACGCGGAGCACTCGGTCGAACGAACTCTCGTTGACGGTCATGTGCGTCCC
>PWQI01000412.1 GCA_003556805.1 Trueperaceae bacterium
CCACGTGGACGATGCGGTCGTCCTCCAGCACGACCACGCCGTCCGTCAAGACGGTGTGCGTGTCGCGCTGGTAGGTGATCACGATGCCGGCGTCGAGGCGGGTGCGGTGGGGCATGGGGTGGGCCTCCTAGCGGTGTGGATGTGTGCCGAGTGGGGACCGGTCGCTCCGGCGCACCGCCCTAGCCGCGTCGTGGCCGGCTCGGCTCGGAGACGACATCGTGCGGAGAGCGGTGAGGGCGATCGTCTTGTCGTGACGCATCGCATGACGCTACCGCAGGGCGGGGGGTGGGCTCGGGCACATGCTGACGGCTACGCGACGTGCACGGTCGAGGTCAACGCCGCGCGACATCGACGTGTGGGATCACGTGTCGATCTCCACGTCGACGTTCACCCGCATGTGCCAACTTGGCTCGACGGCACCGGTCGCGGGTGCGCGAGTGTCCAGTGGCACGATGGAGCGCCGCTCGACCAGTCGTGCGAGTGCAGCGAGATCGACGCTGGTGCCGATGTGGGCCGCCGCCCTCTCCACGAGGTAGCCAAGCCGTTACACGACGGGGACGCGGTAGGTCGCGACGTTCGCTTCGAGAGCGTCGCCGTCGAGGCGCCCGTCTTCGAGCGCCAACGCCGCGATCGAGGCGACGTTGGACGGTCTACCGGAGCGATCCGGGTGCGAGACGAGGTCGAGTAGCGTGACGGCGAGCGAGGACACGACCAGTTGGCCGGTCGGCACGGTGGCGCGCACCGTCTGTCGGTCGCGGCAGTGCTTGGCGTCCACGAACGCGATCTTCGAGCGTCCGATCGTGCGGTCTCGGAGGCGTGCGGACGTCACCACGTGGAAGACCTGCGCAGCGTGGTGGGCGAGGTCGTGGCGTGCGGCGGCCGTCAACAGACCGGCGTAGTACGCGTGTCCGAGGTGGCGCATCCATGCGTCGACGTAGTGCTCGGGGGGCGGGGCGACCCATCCCAGGTACTCGGGCGGCACGACGAGCCGGGCACCTTTGGTGATCGAGCGCATCCGTCCAGCGGCACGAGAGCGTTCCAGGCTGTCTGGCAGCTGGTCTGGCCGGATTCCGACGCGTTCGGCGATCGCGCTCGTCGTGATCCAGGCGACGCCCTCGGCCAGCAACGCGTCGGGGAGCGTGCGTGGCGGTACCGAGGGCTGCTCCATGAGGTGATGATCGTGCCAAACGCCGGTGTTTCGCCGGGGTTTCGTACACGCATTCAGCCCATGCGATCGAGCCGGATTGCCCCAGTCGTTCGAGGAGCCACGGCACCCCTCCGCAACTTCCAGGCGCCGAGTCGTCCAAGCAATGTCGGTGCCACGTGATGTGGGAGCCCACCGTCGCGCCATGGTCGCAGAGCTGCGCCCGTAGACTGCAGCGTTGACCAGGCGTTCGCAATCCGCGTGCGCGTCGAGCAGGTCGAGGACGGTCAGTTCCTGGCGACCTCGGCCGATCTGCCGGGTCTCGTCGCGCAGGGCCGCACCGTGGAAGATGCGTTGGGCATCGCCGGAGACGTAGCCCGTCAGCTCTTGGCCTCGTGCCGCGAGCACGGCGATCCCGTTTCGAGCGGTTTGCGTGTGCTGGGTACGGAGTTCGAGGTGGACGTTCTGGTGGCGTCCTGATCGCACCGTCGTCGGGCTTCGGCGAGCTGCTCAGGGTGTGCCCGTGCGCTCGAGACGACGCGCCGAGCCGTCTAACGCACCGCACTCAGCCCGTCAGCTGGTCACGCAATCGACGCAACGGAGCCGCCAACGGCACGACGTTCGACGTCGCCGTCTCCCACACGATCTGGTCGTCGATGCCGAAGTACTCATGCACGAGCAGGTTGCGCATCCCACGCATCTTGGCCCACGGGATCTCGGCATGGGCCGTTTGCACCTCGTCGGGTATGCCACTCACGGCCTCACCGAGCACTGTCAGGTTCCACAAGACCGCATCCCGGACTGTGCGATCCGTGGGGAACGTGGTCGCGTCGTGACCCTGGATTGCCTGCTCAATGGCAGCAATCGCCTCCCGCATGTCGGCGATGCGCCCCACGGCATCGGCCTCAGATCGCATCGACCGCCTCGCGCTCGATGCGTGGTCGCATCCTCTCCTTGACGGCGGCCGGCGTCACCAGGTCGACAGGTCGACCAAGCATCCGAGCCAGGTCATCCTGGAGGTCGAGGAACTCGAACGCTCCGATGGGCCGGTCGAACTCGACGAGGATGTCGACGTCGCTCTCCGCCGTCATCGTGTCGCGGCCGGCCGATCCGAAGATGCGTAGCGACGTGACGCCTCGCTCGTGGAGACGCGGCGCGAAGCCGGCCAGCCGCCCAAGGGCCTCCGAGCGGTCACGAACGGGTGTGTTCATGGCACTCGCATGATAGAGCGCGGCACGATCGCCCACGACACGCTCCGCCGAAGGTTCGCCATTCTCGACGCCAGCTGCGAGGACCGTTCCCACGCCGATGCGATATCCGTACCCGTGGCACAACGGCCAGGCAGCCTCCGGCCATGCGGCGATATCATCATCTGATAACTTGACGGATGACGATGAGGCCGACGAGGCGGCGACGAGCTTTCCTTCTGGTGTGCGCGCACGAAGCACGCTCGGACGTTGGCACGCGTTTTCGAAACGTCGTCAGCGACGTCTCTGCGCTGGGACGAGATGGTGGCGCCGTCGTGTCGCTGAGGCGCTTCCTCGAGCAGGCAGGGGTCACGCCATGACGTACAACGGTTACAGCGCGAAGGTGACATTCGATGCGGACGCCGAGGTCCTCCATGGCGAGGTGATCGGTCTACGAGACGTGGTCACCTTCCAAGCGACCTCGGTCGAGGGCCTCAAGGACGCCTTCCGTGACTCCGTCGACGACTACCTCGCCTGGTGCGCTGAGCTCGGGCAGGAACCGGAGCGGGCGTACGCCGGTCGCTTCCTCGTGCGCATGGAGCCCGACCTGCACAGGGATCTCGCCGTCGCAGCGGAGCGCGCGGGTGAGAGCATCAACGCGTTCGTGGTCGCGTGCTTGGAGCGTGAGGTCGGCGCGGGCCGGGAGCATGGTGCGCGTGGCGTGGCGGATGGCGTGTAGCACGGCCGAGGGATTTATCGTGCGGTGGGAGACGCCGTTCACCCGCACGCGCCAGCGCGTGTCGACGGTACCGACCGCGGACCCACGTGTATCGAGTGGCACGGTGGAACGCTGCTCACCTCAGCCTGCCCGCCACGACACCACGGTGAGCCCCGGAACCTGCGCGAACGCGGCTCGATCGTCGCTGACGAGACCGAGTCCGTGGGTGAGGGCGATCGACGCGATCACCAGGTCGTTGGCGCCGATCGTCGTGCCACTGGCTCGCTGGTGGGCGCGGAGGTCGGCGAAGGCGTCGATGCAGACGTCGTCGAAGGCCAGCGATGGGAACGGCTCGCAGAAGGCGTCGACCAAGGCGGTTGCGCGTGTCGGCTCGGAAGCGAGGCGGGCCCCGTACGCCAGCTCGGCTTTGACGACCGTGCACAGGAACAGCCCGGCGGGACCGTGATCGCTGAGCTGTGCGACCACGTCGGCGCGACCGCGCAGCACGTCGATGCAGACGTTGGCGTCGAGCAGCAGCATCTACAGCGAGCGCCGCTCGTCCGGGGGTGGGTCGTCCACGGTCGGCCACGGGTCGGGCCACGCGCCTGCCACGCGGTCGAGCCACCCGTCCGGCCACGCGCGTCGCGCGCCTTGCGTGACGATCTCGGCGAGCAGCTTGGAGACGCTGATACCACGCTCGCGCGCGCGAGCACGCAGCTCGGCGGCGACATCGTCCGAGACGTACAGATGCAGTTGCGGCACGGTGCGGCCTCCTCCAGACACATATAGCACATAGTCAGCCGCGGCTGCGTCCGCGTCGCGCACCGCGTGCAGCGGTGCCGTCGAGCTGTCCCTGGTCTAGACTCGAGACACGGGCCCGAACCGGGAGGTACGACCGTGCCCATCGGCACCCACAGCGCTGCCGCTCGCGTCATCGCCGCGACGCTGCTCGTCACCCTCGCGTTCGGGGTGTCGAACGCTCAGCAGAGCAACCGGTACCTGATCATCCACATCGACGCGATCTCGTACGAGACGTACGAGCGGGCGCTGGCCGAGGGGAAGCTGCCGACCTTCGAACGCATCTTCGACGACGGCGTGACGCGCCGAGCCCTGACGCTCTTCCCGGGGAGCACGCCCGTCATCTACAGCCGCCTCAGGACCGGCGAGGCGAACGACGCCGGCGTGGCGCTGGGGATCGGCGGCTGGTTCGACCGAGAGCGCGACCAGGTCTACGCCGAGCTGTTGGTGCGCAGGGACCTGGTCTTCTCGGCGCCCCGGCGAGCGCAGACCGGCTTCGCCTACGGGTGGGTCGCCTTCACGCTCGCGGAACTGTCGGTCATGAACCTCCCTGACCTGCTCGAGCGCTACCGGGTGGTGGAGTTCTTCTGGTTCGCCACCGACACCATCGGTCACCTCGAGGGCATCGACGCCCAGATCACCTGGCTATCGCGGCTCGACGCCGCGATCGGACGCGTCCTGCCGCGCCTCGATCTCGACGACCTCAACCTCATCATCTACAGCGATCACGGCATGTCGGCCGTCGACCAGAGCGTCGTGGTGTCCCAGGTCATCGACGACGCCCTCGGCGGCCACGTCACGTTCGCCTCGTACCCCAACATCTACCTGCGCGACACCAGCCAGACCGCCGAGGCGGCGCGGCGCCTGGGTGAAGGGGCCGTGCTCGACTTCGTTGTCTACCGTGTCGACGAATGCACGGTCAAAGGGTACCTGTACGGTGGCTTCTTCGAGATCATCGAGCACGACGGCGCCTACGCCTACACGAGCCGCGACGACCCGTTCGGCTACGCCGCCGTCGGGTACGACGGTTCGCCGCTGGACGCCGACGAGTGGCTCGCGTTGACGATCGAGCACCCCTACCCGGGAGCGATCCCGAACCTGTTCCGCTACGCGCAGCACCCCAACGCCGGCGAGCTCGTTTTCGGCTTGAACCCGCCGCGATTCCCCGCCGGCTTCCCCCCGTACCAGGCGCATCACTACGGAATCCGCGACACCGACCTCCTCGTGCCCGTGTGGGTGCGCGGCCCCGACCTCGAGCACCTCATGACCGACGACCCGTTGTGGCTGCACGAGCTCGTGCAGGGCATCGACCCGGCGTGGCTCGAGCCGATCCTCACCCGCGAGGAGCACCGCATCGGCGTCTCGTTCGACCCGGGCATCCCTGACGTGCAGCTCCACGCCCAGTACTCCCCGGCGTACCGGTGGCGCATCGACGCCGCAGCCAGCACCAGTGGCCGCATCAGCGGCGGTGTCGACTACGACGTGTTCTCCGACTACCTCTTCAGGCTCTGGCTCGGCGCCGACCTCACGCTCGAGCATGGCGCCGTGACGCCCGCGATCCGCGCGGCGTTCGACATCGACCTGGGGCGTGCGCGCATCACACCCACGCTGCGTGCCGACGTGCACCGCCTGGAGATGGGCATCGGTGCCGAGTTCGCGTTCGACGTGGCGGACGGGCGCGTGTACCTCACCGTGCCGGGTCGGGGACGGTGGGGGGTTGCGGCGGGGTGGTGAGTGGTGCCGGAGGCTTCGGTCCACTGGGTTCGTCGTAGCTGGGTCGATACAGGCCACGTAGCCGTGGCCGGTGTGTCATCGAGCGACGCGACCGACGCCGGTTGCCGCCGGTGGGTCCACGCAAGAGGTCGGGTCTACCGGTGGGCGCTAGAACCTGAACGGAGCTTGACCACTCACGGGGTACTTGCTCTGAAACTGCTCTTCGCTCGAGGCCAGCATTAGGATGCCCTCGATGACCCCGACGATTCCCGGGATGTACGTCCAGAAGAAGATGAGGTAGACGATACCCCAACCCCAGCTTCCGAGGTAGAACTTGTGGGCCCCGAGGCTACCGAGGAGGATCCCGAGCACGCCGGCCGTCACGCGGTTCTTCGGCTGGTTGTAGATGTCCTGCGCTTGGCCCATGAGCCCTTGCTGGGCCCCCGCCAGCTTGACGCCGCACTGGATGCAGATCACCTGCTCCTCGTTTACCGCGACGCCACAATGCTGGCAATGCTTGTTCTTCTTACGAGGAGGAAGCCCGCACGACGTGCATGCAACGGCTTCTGCCGCGACCTGATGTCCACAGTTCGTGCAGTACATACGCACCTCTCCAAGGGGGTTCGGCGAACGCCTAGGATCACCGAGAGCGACGGCGGCCGTCCGAGTGCTGCAGGCGCGCCTAGTCACGACGCAGCCGCGCCTGGCG
>PWQI01000323.1 GCA_003556805.1 Trueperaceae bacterium
CCACCGTGGTCGCGCCGAGCGCGCTCCTCGTCCGCCGCCTGCGCCGCGCGCTCCCAACCGTCCCAGTCTGCGGCACCCAGCGAGGCCACCCAGCGCGCGAGCGCACCGATGGTGGTGCCGCTCGCCGTGTGCAGGGAAGCGCCGGTGATCGCCGCGACGCGGACGAGAACGGTGAGTGCTCCGTCGTCGTCGCGGACGGGCGCTTCGTCGAAGTGCTCGGCGTCGACGCGCGGCCCGACGGGCGTCGGCGCACCGGACATGTCGTCTTCGCCCTCGATCAGGTCGCTGACGAGGGCGCTGAGCTCGCTGCGCCCGGCGCGCACCAACGGGGTCAACCGGGTCCACGTCCGGTACGCCTCGTCGACGTCGACCCCCTCGGGCAACGCCTCGAGCACGGGCTCGACGGTGTCGAGGAACGCGCGCCCCTCAGCTTCGTGCTCGGCCAGCGCCGCCTCGGCCAGCTCCAGCGCCCGGGCATCGGCCTGGACCTGGTCGTACTGGGCGTCGAACGCCGAGCGCTGACGGAGCCGTTGACGGAGGTCGTCGTCGTCGCCCTCGAGCCCGGCCTCGGCGACGGCCTGGCGCGCGCGCGCAGTGCCGTCGCCGATCGGCGTGAACGCACCGACCACCGCACCGATCACCGCACCGATGGCGCCGGGCGCCGGCAGGTCGACCCCGAGCGAGGCGAGCAACGGCGGCAGGCCGAACCCGCCGGCCAGGGCGGCCGCGGCCGCCGTGGCGAAGCGCCACGGACGCGGATCGCGCCGCCCCTCCAGCGCCTCGTCGAACGCCTCGAGGGCACGGAGCTCTCCCTGCGACAGATGGCGCACGTCAGCGAACGCTGCGCGATGCCTGGTGACGCGCTCGAGCAGGTCGTCACGCCGCGAACGCGCAGCCTGGACCCGCTCGACGAGGGCGCGCTCGCGCTGCCCGAAGCCGCTGACCAGCTCGAGTACATCGGGCGCTACCGCGTCGAACACCTGCACCTGGGCCAGTTCCGCGGCGTCGGACCGCAGGCGCTCGCGCAGCGCCGAGGCCGCTTCGACCCGCCGAGCGACCGTCCGCGCGGCGCGACGCGCGCGCGTGACGGCCGCCGCAGCCGGCGAACCGAGCCGCGACCAGTCGTGACGATCGCCGACCTCTGCCGCGGCAGCCGCCATGGGCGCGGCGGCGACGGCGCCATCGCCCCGCTGGCGGTGCTCGTCGAGCGCGGCGCGCGCCTCGGAGAGGCGGGCCGCGGCGACGGTCGCGACGGTCGCCGCCGCGCGCAGCTCGCGCAACTCGTCCTCCGCCGCGGGCGGCGGCGGCGTGCGACCCGCGAGCTCGACGAGGGCGCGCTCGGCACGCTCGACCTCGGCAGCGAGTTCGCTGCTGCGCTCCACCACGGCGCGCTGCGCGTGGAGCCGCTCGGCGGCGCGGCGCGTCTCGTCGCGCGCCGCCGTCCAAGCCCGCCGGGCCTCGGCTGCTGCGCGCGTGCGCTCCGCCTCGCGCTGCGCGCGCTCGAACGCGGCATCTGCGTCCGCGAGGCCGCGCCTGGCCCGCTCGAGGCCGTCGGCCGCGCCGCTGCCGGCCTCGGCGCGGCGCAGCAGCTCGTCGGCCTCGGCCTCGAGCACCTCCAACCGGCGCGGTTGACGCAGGTCGGCGAGGCCAACGTCGAGCGCGCGCAGGTCGCGGGTACGTTCACGTAGCGCTTCCGCGAGGCGCTCCAGCGCAGCCGCCGCACCGCCGGCGCCGGCGCCCGAGAGCAACCGCTGGACGTCGCCGCCGAGCCGATGCGGATCGCCGCTGAGGTCGCCCTGGGCGAGCACCACGGTCGCCATGGCCAGGTCGCCCTCCACCAGGCCGACCGTCGCACGCAGCCAGGCCTCGTACGGGCTGACCGCCAACCGCGCGGCGGGGTTGTGCACCGTATCGACGAGCAGCGTGTCACCATCCGGGTCGTGCCGTCGCACACGCACGCGGTGGTTGTCGAAGGCGCGCTCGACGGTGTAGCGGACCCCGTCGGTGGCCTTGAGCGTCAGGGCGCCACGGTGCGGGCCGCCGTGCCACGAACGGTAGCGGCCCCAGCCCGGGGCGGCGGGGTCGGCACGGTGCGGGACCCCCCACAGGGTCGCGGCGAGACCGAGCACCGCCGTGGTCTTGCCGTGTTCGTTCGGTGCCGTCCAGACCGCGAGTCCCGCCGGGAAGCGCACGTCGAGGTCGCGGTGGCGTCCGAAGCCCTGCAACCGCAACCGCTCGTAGACGAGCGCAGGCGCATCCGCGAGGGGACCCTCGAGGCGTGGACCGTCGTCGCGGAGCGTCATCGCCCACCCGCCAGGGCATCGAGACCGAGCCGCAGCGCCCGCGTGATGCGCTCGCGTTCGGCGGGATCGTCGCTGGCGTCCAACCGGGCACGCAACCGTCGCACGAAAGCGCCGCGCACCGTCGGGCTCGCGCCCCACGCCTCGAGCAGCGCCGGCGACACGCTGCTGGTGTGGTCCTCGAGCCGCAGGTGGAACGCCTCGGCCCCGCAACGCTGCGCGAGTTCGTCGAGGTCCAGCGGCGCCGGCAGGGCACCCCGTAACCGCACCCGCAGCAGGTCGCCCGGGTGCCGCCCGACCAGTCCGAGGAGCGCCTCGGCGACGCCGTCCTCGTCGTCGCAGGCGCTCACGTCGAGCGTCAGGTCGCGCAGCGCCGGCGCGGCGTGGGGGCGCCGCTGGACGCGGACGCCGTGGGCGCCGAGTTCGACCAGCGTCCAGGCGTCCGCCCCGGGGTCGTCGAAGCCCTTGCCGCCGACACAGCCCGGGTACACCGTGAGCGCGCCCCCGAGGCGCTGCTCGCTCGGCGCGTGCACGTGGCCGAGCGCCACGTACGCGTAGCCCGCAGCCGCGAGCGCGGCGCGCGGGAGCGGCAGGCTGCGCTCGTCGACGGCGTCGGCGACCGTGTGCACCAACGTGCCGTGGGCGAGGAAGAGGTGCCGGCCGGCAGCGCCGGTGTCGGGCAGGTCGGCGAGGACGTTGCGGACGTCGGTGACGCCGCCGAGGTAGGCCACCGCGTGCAGGTGCACGGTCTCTCCGTCCAGCACGAGCTCACCCAGGTGTGCCGGCATCGGCGAGCGCACCAACAGGCCGGGCCAGCGCTCCGACTCGCGCCGGTAGACGGAGCGAGCGTACGTGAGCTCGTCGTGGTTGCCGGGCACCGTGACCACCGCGATGCCGGCCGCGACGAGGCGCGCGAGCGCCGCCCTGACGTCGCGCACCACGTCGCCCGGCGGGTCGAAGGTCTCGAACAGGTCGCCGGTGATCAGCACGGCGTGCACGCGCTCGCGCAGCGCGAGATCGACGGCCTCGCGCAGGCGGGCGTCGCGCTGCGCGCGTCTGGCGTCCGCCAAGGCGGCCGGGAGGTCGCGCGGCGTCCAGCCGAGATGCAGGTCTGCGAGGTGCAGCAGCCGGGGCATGCGCTCCCAGCCTACCCGTCCGTCGCCCCGTCACCGCCCAGCGCGCGTTGGAGCGCCGCCACGACCGTCTCCGGCGCGAGCGGGTCGAGCGCGAGCCAGCGCCAACCGCCGTGGTCGACCGGGGCGGCCTCCGCACCGGCCGGCAGGTCCTCCGGCGCCGTCAGGGCGACGCCGCTGCGCCCCGCTCGCGCCGGCCAGCGCATGACGACATCGACGGGCCGGCCGCCCGGCCCTGGCATCGTCACCAGCAGGTCGACAGGCCTCGGCGCCGCGACGCCGGCGTCGGCCAGCACCCGTCCGGCACGCTGCCAGACACCGTCCTCGTCGAGGACGGCCAGGGCCGGCGCCGCCGCGCGCCAGGTCGCACCGTCGACGCCGTCTCCCGCCGCGCCCGCGGACGGCTCCGCGAAGAGGGGCGCGTCGGCGAAGGGATCGGCGGCAGGCAGCGGCAGGCCGGCGTGCACATCCAGCGGCCCGCCTCCAGCGATGCGCGCCGCCCAGAAGCGATCGTCGTCGTCGACGCCGCTCGGTAGCGCCGGCAGGGGCGGCAGCGCCGGCGCCCCCTCGGCGGCGACCGTCACTCGTTCGACGACCACGCCAGCCGCCTCCAGACCGGGCCCCAACAGAGCGCGCAGGCCGCCGCGAGAGGCGCGCGCGGAGAGGATCACCAACTCGCGGGCGCGTGTCAGCGCGACGTAGCCGAGGCGTGCGTCCTCGGCCGCCTCACGGTCGCGTGCGCGCCACTCCGCCAGGCGGAACAGCGCTGGCTCGGACCACGGTGCAGCGCCGCTGCGCCAGCGCAGTGTGACGCCCAGGTCGGGGTCGACCAAGACCTCGTCAGCCGACGCGCGGCCGCGTCTGGCCAGGTCCACGACCACGACGACCGGCCACTCCAGCCCCTTGGCGCCGTGGATCGTCAGGAGCGCCACGGCGTCGTCCGAGCGCAGCGGAGGGCGCGGGACCTTGACGTCGGCCGCCCGCAGACGCCGCAGGCGCCGTTGCAGTGCGAACGCGTCCGCGCTGCCCCCCTCGAGGTCCCCGACGAGTTCGAGCACCCCGCGCCAGTCGGCCAGGCGGCGCGCCGCGTTCGGAAGGTTCGCGAGCTGCGCACCGAAGGCGGTGCGGTCGTCGGCCATGCGCAGGAGTTCGAGGGCGCTCGCGCCGCGCGCATGCGCCGCCCGCAGGTCGGCGAGCAACGCCGCACCGCGCCGCAGGGTGGGGTCGGTGCTCTCGTCCAGGCGGCGCCACCAGGGCGCGTCACGGCGCCCAGCCCGGACGTCGCCTCGCTCGGAGCCGGTCGCCAGGACGTGGATGGCGGTGTCCGAGGCCGCGACGAAGGGTCCGCGCAGGAACGCCAACAGCGCGGGCGTGTCGCTGGCGTCGACGACTGCCGCCAACAGTGCGACCGCGTCGAGACCCTCGCGCGTGCCGAGGACGTCGCCGCCGCCGGCGTTGAGCACCGGCACGCCGACGGTCGCCGCCACCGCCTCGAGCGCCTCGAGCGAGGCGCGCGAGCGTGCCAGGACCGCGACGTCGCCCGCGCGCAGCGCGCGGCGCGCAGCGCCGTCCTCGATCGTCAGCGGCGGGTCGGCGCGCAGCAGCGCGCGGATCTCGGCGGCGATTCGCTCGGCCTCGGCCAACGCGAGCGCCTCGCCGCGCGCGCCGTCGGCCTCGAGTTCGAGCCAGCGCACGTGCGGGCCGGGCAGCGCGCTCGCCGTGCGCGCTGCCGTGAGCGGCGCGGCCGCCGCGCCGAGGACCACGTCGAAGACACGGTTGACGGTCGCGACCAGGGCCTCGTGGCTGCGGTAGCTGGTGCCGAGCTCGATGGCGTCGGCCGTCGCATCGATCGCGAGGCGTTCGCGTTCGCCTCGGAACACGGCGACGTCGGCGCCGCGGAAGGCGTAGATCGACTGCTTCTCGTCGCCCACCATCGTGACCGGAGCGTCGCCCCGGAGCAGGGCCAGCAAGCGCGCCTGCGCCGGGCTGGTGTCCTGGTACTCGTCGACCAGGACGGCGCGCCAACGCCGCTGCACGGCCCGGCGGACGCTGTCGTGCTCGAGCGCGCGCACGGCGTGGACCTCGAGGTCGCCGAAGTCGACGACCTTGGCGCGACGCTTTCGCTCGGTGAGGTCGGCCCTGACGCGCGCGAACGCGGTGCGCACCGCCTCGGTGCGCTCCACCATGCGATCGTCGAGCGGCCCCCAGTGCCACGCGGCCGGGCCGCGACCGTCCTGCCACAGCTCACGAGCGGCGTCGCGCAGCGTGCGCAGCGCCGCCTTCACGTCGGCCAGGTCGCCGCCGCCCCAGTCGGACGCGCGGCCGGCGTTGGGCCGCAGGCCGGCGAGCGTCTGCCAGGCCGGCGCGGCCTCGTCGTCAGCGACCCTCCGAGCCGACAGCGCGGTCACGGCCTCGAGGGCGTCGCGGCGCGCCACCTCCGCCGGGTGATCGCTCGGCCCGGACGCAGCGCCGAGGCGGGCGACGGCGTCGGTCCAGGCCTGGCCGCGACCGGCGGCGAGCGCGCGCTCGCGTGCCGCGTCGAGCTCGGTCCGGAGGGTGCTGGCGTCCTTGGCCAGGGCGATCTCCGCCCTGAACGGATCGGCCAGGAGCGTGCGCAGGGCCTGACGCAGGAGCGAGAAGGGCAGCGCCTTGATCTCGCTGGCGTGCACCGCGTCCAGCGCGGCTTCGAGCGCCTCGGCGGTCCACAGCCTGCCGTCGAGCTCGTCGAGCACCGCGACGTCGGGGGGCAGGTCGGCCTCGTTCGGGAAGGCGTGACAGATGCGTTGGGCGAGGGCGTGGATGGTGCCGATCGGCGCCGCCTCGACCTCGAA
>PWQI01000419.1 GCA_003556805.1 Trueperaceae bacterium
CTTTACAAGACAGGACATTCACTCAATGAACTGTTTCCTAACGGACTGATGCCTGCATATTTTATGGATGAGATGACCGGAAAGCTTGAAAGGCTCATTTTTGACAGAAAGCATGCAGTCATTGCCCTGGTAGGTGACCCCGGGGCAGGTAAAACCACCGCCCTGCATGCAGCTCTCCGTAACTATATGCAGAGGTTTAAGGAAAAGGGACAGGACCCTTTTTCCCGGCGTGTCAGGGAAATATTTTACATAGATCCAAACAGGCTTATCAGCGGTATGAGCATTGTGGGCATGTGGGAAAAGAGGCTGGAGGCGATTGTGAAGGATATTATAAGCAATGCATATAAGCATAAGAACGGACAATGCGATATCCTTTACACAGACAATCCGGTTGCCTTCTTCAGGGTAGGGAAAACCCGGCAGAGTGACAGTACGCTGAGCGATTTACTCAAACCTTACATTGAAAAACGCGAGATACCCTTTATCATTGAGGCCACCCCCGAAGAATGGCGCATTATTCAGGAAACTGACCGGCGTTTTGCCGACCTGTTCAGGGTTATACGCATTGAGGAAACCGGGTATGAAACAGCGGTTGACATAGCAGTGACCAAACGTGCTGAACTGGAAGGTGAGCATCCGTCATGTCTCAGCAATGACGGGTTTATGAAGTTGTTCAACATGCAAAGGGTCTATCTCCGCAATGAAGCGTTGCCTGGCAGTGTTATCAGGCATATGGAGCGGATTGCCGCAAAGTTTAATGACGTTATTACCGCCGATACCATAAACGAAGAATTCAGTGAGATAACACATATCAACAGGAAGCTCTTTGAGCGCGGCATCCTCAAGCACAAGGACATCAAAGATGCCATTAAAAGAAAGCTGATAGGTCAGGACAATGCGGTGGAAACCATTTGCAACATCATACATATTCTCAATGCCGATCTGAACGATCCGCAAAAGCCGATGGCATCGGTTCTTTTTATCGGGCCAACAGGCGTGGGAAAAACCCAGGCAGCAAAAATAATGTCAGAGTACCTCTTTGAGAGCGAAGACAGCATGGTGCGTTTTGATATGAATGAATATATAGATTACGGAGCGGTAAGAAGGCTGACCGGCGATTTTCACAATCCCGAAGGACAGCTTACCGGCAGGATACGCTACAATCCTTTTTGCGTGCTTTTGTTTGATGAGATTGAAAAAGCCCATCCCGATGTACACGACCTGTTGCTGCAGGTTCTGGGCGAAGGCAGGCTTACCGATTCTGTGGGACGCACAGTCGATTTTACAAATACCATAATCATAATGACCTCCAACCTGGGTGCATCCAAAGCGGGTAAGGAGCTTGGCTTTGTGAGGACGGACGAGTCGCTCGAGCAGGTGTACAGGAAAGCTGTGGAGGAATTTTTCCGGCCGGAGATGCTTAACAGGATCGATGAGATCGTTTTGTTTCACAAATTGAAAATAGACGAAATTATCAGGATAGCTGATCTGATGATTGCCGATATCCTGAAGCGTGAGGGGTTTATCCGAAGGACCACTATCCTTAGGGTCCAGAATAATGCCTTGCGGGCCATTGCGAAAAGGGGATTTGACTCCGCCATGGGTGCGAGGTCACTAAAACGCAGCCTTGAGAAAGAGGTAACAGAATTGACGGCTCATTATTTAATTGATATCAAACCCGAAACACCCGTATTATTTGAGCTGTACCTGCAAAAAGAGAAGCTTATACCCCTGATCACCGCTCTTGAAAATGTCGGGATCGATGAGTCCCTTGTCCTTCCTGTGATGGACGCCGATAAAAACTATCAGTCCCATCTGGAACTTTTCCGCGAAAGCTTACAAAAACTCGAAACAGAGATATTGGATTACCGGGAAGGCATGGAAGCAAATCACAGTTCATCCCCTGCAAGTTTTCTGGAGCAGGCTGATATCCTGTTTTTACAGGATGAGGTTCGGGGACTGCTGAGTCAAATACATGATAACCTGATGGATATGCAGATTGCAGCAAGACAGGGCGCAGTGTCCAACATAAGTTTCAAGGTTAGACGGCACCCAAAAGATATTGACCCATTTTCAAAGAAGTGGCCGGAGGACGTATATAAGCAATTTGAGATCAGGGAGTATCTGGAAGAAGTATATGCGTCTATGAATAACCTTATAGGTGACAAGGATGCTGAACTGTATTACATTTTTGTAAGGTTATCATATTGCAATTACTTCTGGCATGGGATAAAAAACGATAAGATCGACAGGTTATGCATAAGGGTTGAACCATTGTTGCCGGCCGAAGGTTTTTCATACGACATTAATAAGTTGCCGGTTATGCATCTGTGGTCAGAGTTCCCCTTCCGTGACGATACTGATACCGGAGCATCCGGTGGTGCCCCTGACAACTCTGCAGATAATGTCAGGTATATATTTATGCAAGGCCCCGGGCTTTATGATCTTCTCATCCATGAAGAAGGCATTCACATGTTTTATCATGAGAACAGGTTGTATCCTGTTGAATTAAGAGTAAGCCGCGTATCAGCAGATACTGGTTCCCAAAGCCTTAGGCAGGCTGAAGAGAAGCATAACAGTGAGATCCTTGAAAAGTTCAGCCGGGGTCAGGCAGAGATAGAAGATATCGCCACCGTCAACGGCCGGATAATCAGGCTCTATGACCAGCAGGACACGAACAATAAAAACGATCTAATAACAGACCTCAGAACCGGTACTATGGTAAAAGGTGAATATATCAGGCAAGCTGATGCAGAGCTACTGATGTCATTTCATATACCGGAAAAGTATAAACCCGACCTTAGAACAGAATAAACCTGTAACAGATGGACGATCCAAAACTGGAGATAGTCAGAATACCGCTCATATTCTGGAAGCTTGACGAAAAGAACCTGGCAGCGCACCTTGTCGGTACAGACTACGAGCTAATAGGGCAGAACCAGGTTAAGCTAAAGTCAATGTTTAGCGAGCAGATCCAAAAGGATGAACGCCTGGAGGATTTTCGGAATTTCCCTGAGGTGGAAAAGCCCAGGTTGTTGCTGATAAGGCTGACCGTACGGCCCTCCTTTATGGAGAGGGGCACAGCATTCCCGACAAGTGAGATCCTCCATCTTAAAGTCCCCATGATTTACGGCCTGGGGAAATACCAGAGCTATGAATGTTTCTTCCCGTTGTTCAGGCTTAAATTCCATTGCTATCTAAAGGAGCAGATCAGGATGCTTGGTGAACATTACGCCAAAGATTTTTTATTGAAATGCAGTCCGGAGGAGGCCTATTCATATCTTTTGCCCGGAGAACCATGGCTGGATGAGTTACGGGTAAATTTGAAACCTGAAAAGGCAGGAAGCAAAAAAACGGGCCTCTTTTCGGAAAAAGATATGGTCAGTGGTGTAGCAGAAAAGCTGCCTCATGCCAAAGGGCTAAGGCAAAAAATAAAGATATTTCCCGACGCCGCCTGGGAGCAATCCGCTTATATCGACAAGGTTTACGGTAAAATTTACTATGAGCGTGCAAATATCATCCTGACAGGTGAGCGGGGAGTGGGAAAAAGCGCTGTTATCCATGAGGTGATCAGGAGGATTGACAAACAAAGCACAGGGCATAACCTTAGTTTCTGGCGCACCACCCCGAGGCAGATCATATCGGGCGCCAGGTATCTCGGCGACTGGCAGGAGCTTTTTGAAGACTTCCTCGATGAGATGCAGGCCATGAGAGGCGTTTTATGGCTGGAGGATATCCTCTCATTATTGTATACTGGTGGTGACGGTCCGGAAGATTCCATGGCTGCATTCATGCTGCCGTTCATCAAAAAAAGAAAATTCCAGATCATAGGCGAGATGACAGTCCCCGAACTGGAAGCAGCCCGCAGAATACTGCCGGGATTTGCAGAACACTTCCAGATAATCCGCATGGAAGAAATGGACCAGTCCGCGACACTCAAAATCTTTGATCTGTTCAATGACTATTCATCCAAAAACTTAAAAGTGCAGTTCGACAGGGAGGCCCTGCAGTTATCCTTCAGGCTGCTTAACCGGTTTATTCCCTATGAGCAATTCCCCGGTAAGGCGATCCGATTCCTTAGTGGCCTTGTTAGCGCGGCCATTGATAAGAATACAAGCAATATAGAAGAAAAAGAAATCATTGAGGCCTTTACTGATAAGAGCGGAATGCCCGATTTTATATTACGTGACGATATCATGCTCGACAAGAACGAATTGCGGGAGTACTTTACCTCCCAGATAATTGGGCAGGATGAAGCAATGGATAAGGTTACCTCTGTGATAAAGGTTTATAAGACGGCCGTCAACAATCCGCAAAAGCCCATTGCCACCATGATATTTGCCGGGCCTACAGGCGTGGGCAAGACAGCCGCCGTTAAACTGCTGGCAGAATACTTTTTCGGGCACGGACAAAAAACAGACCCCCTTATAAGGCTCGATATGAGCGAGTTTCAGCATCCAGCCCAGATACAGAGGCTTATTGGTTCAGGAGGCAGGGAACCCGGCAAGATGGTCCGGTTTGTCCGCGAAAGGCCCTTTTGTGTTCTGCTGCTCGATGAAATTGAAAAAGCGCATCCGTTGATCTTTGACGCGTTGATGACTGTTTTTGATGAGGGCATACTCGTTGATGCCCATGGCAGGCAGACCGATTTCAGGAACACCATTATCATAATGACCACTAACCTGGGCTCGAAGGCAGGCACTTCAATCGGGCTGGCAAAAAGCCGGGAGGTTGATTACACCGGTCCGATCAGGAACCATTTTCGTCCCGAGTTCTTCAACCGTATTGATCACACTGTTATATTCCGACCGCTCGGTCCATCGGTAATACGCGAAATTGCCAGAAAGGAACTAAGAGAGCTTGAGAGCCGCGAAGGATTTAAGAAGAACAACATCAGTCTGCGCTTTACCGAAGAGGTAATCGACTACATTGCCGAAACCGGATTTGACAAGAATTTCGGAGCCAGGCCCCTGCAACGAGCCATTGAGAAAAACATAACCACCAAACTCGCCAGGTACCTGCTCAGAAACAAAAACCTCAAAGACTGTGTATTGAATGTAGGAGTTGATAAAGGGGAGATTGTAATCGATCTCTGATTACCACAGGGCGATAAAATTCTTTAGAACAAAACTATTAGTTGCGGTTAAAAGAATTTACTAAATCGTTATACAATATGAAAGTGTTTAAGATTTTGTCAGTTCTTCTATTAATATTTATTTGCTTTTTGTTACTATTGGGCCTTATATGGGCTGTAATCTTTACAGCCTACTACACTGCATTCCTTTTGCTTTTATTTCTAATGGTATTTCTGCCTGTTAAACTTTATAGAAGGACATTCTGGGTTCTACGTTCTGCGATTATAATTATTACAGTTGCTATTTTCCCTTTTACATTTTCTGTTCCGGTAAAGGAGGTTAACCAAAGAATAAAGCATCTGGCGAGCAAACCAAGAAACAGTCAATCATTATCCGATTTTTCCCTAAGAGAAAAGTTAGGAATATATGGTCTAAACATTATGATGGGTGTATTAGGCTATCCTATCTATCCCGAGATTTCAAAAGAAACCCTTTTGATGGTGTTACCCAGTCCCAAGAATGGAATTCGAACATTTAACTCCGATTTTGCCTTGAAATCGGAAAAAGTACGAGCAGAGATAAAAGAGTTTAACAGGAAACTCATAAATGAGAAGTCTGGCGAATTATCTTATACCAATAAGATAGTTTGGAGTGTAAGTGAATATGCACTGGGAAAACCAGAGGCCAGGTATGGGCTTGCACTTAATCCAGGTTTGCTTACGCTAAATGGCTTAAAAATAGATGATAAATGGCTAATCGATGTTAGCATAAAAGTAGAATGTTATTATCCCCAGAACCTTAACGTAGTTCTTATTTCAAAACCTGAGTTAATGGTTGAGGAGGGGCTATTCTGGGTTTTGCAGGAGGCTGGATGGCTTTTTCCCTACACGGCAGAATGGAAATTTACCATTAGTAGCGACGACAAACGGATTAATTGATGAAGCGATTAAACAAAATCATACATTTGAAATAGCATGAGTACAACAATCTGTTTTTACCGTACTAACGATGATTACGGTGGCTTTTCGAATTTTGCTAAATCCAACTGACGCATACGAACATGGTTGTGATACAGTAGGAAAGATGGGGGCAGGGATACCCAGGGAATTTAAAAAGAGGTATCCACGATGTACAAGGATGGAGCTCCGACAGGAAGCACCCTTTGCCTACA